>NZ_JAEVHJ010000001.1:0-158386 GCF_016802855.1 Micromonospora sp. ATA51
CCCTGACCGCCGCGATCTGGCACAACTGGCACACCGGCCAACCGACCATGCGATCCCTGACCGCCTACGACCACTGACCCCTTGGAATCGATCATCTAGGGCTCGGCGGCATGGGGACGCCGATGGCCGGCAACATCCTCCGGGCCGGACTGCCGACGGTGGTCTGGAACCGCCATCCGGAGCCGGCCCGCGGGCTCGGCGACCAGGGCGCGGAGGTGGCCGACAGCCCGGCCGACGCGGTACGCCGGGCCGACGTGGTGGTCACCATGGTGACCGACGCGGACGCGGTCCGGTCCATCGCCACCGACCAGGGGATGCTGGCCGCGATGGCCGAGGGCGCGGTCTGGGCGCAGATGAGCACCATCGGCGTCACCGAGACCGAGCGCCTGGCCCGCCTGGTCGCTGCGGAGCGGCCCGACGTCGTCCTGGTGGACGCCCCGGTGGCGGGCAGCCGGGGCCCGGCCGAGCAGGGCAAACTCGTCGTCCTGGCCTCCGGGCCGGAGCAGGCCCGGGAGCGGGTCGCGCCGGTCTTCGACGCGGTCGGGCAGCGTACGGTCTGGGTCGGCCCGGCCGGGGCCGGCTCGCGGCTGAAGTTGGTCAACAACCTGTTGCTCGCCTTCGTCGCCGAAGGGCTCGCCGCGGCGGTCGCGTTCGGCGACGCGCTCGGCATGGATCGCCCGGCGGTCCTGGGCGCCCTGCAGGGCAGCCCGCTGGTCTCGCCCTGGGCGGCGGAGAAGCTGGAGCGGATCGGTCGGGACGACTACAGCACGCAGTACCCCCTCGCGCTGGCGCTCAAGGACGTCAACCTGGCGCTGCGCGAGGTGGGGGTCGGTCGCTTCCCGGCCGCGGAGAGCCTCGCCAAGGAGTGGCAGTGGGTGGTCGACCAGGGTTTCGGTGCCGAGGATCTGACGGTGGTCACCCGTGCCCTGTCCCGACTGGGCGAGGTGGTGTGACGCACCCGCGGCGCCGGTCGGTTGCCGTTCGCGGTGTACGCAGGCGGGAGGTCGAGGCGTGGCGAACATCCTGATCACCGGTGCCGGCACCGGATTGGGGCGGGGCGCCGCCCTGGGGTTGGCCCGCGCCGGACACCACGTCGTCGCCGGCGCGGAGATCTGGTCCCAGGTGCGGGACCTGCGCGCTGAGGCGCAGCGGCAGGAGGTCACCCTCGAGGCGGTCAAGCTCGACGTCACCGACGACCTCGACCGCCGGCACGCCTTTGGTCACGACGTCGACATCCTGGTGCTCAACGCCGGCATCCAGGAGGCCGGCGCTGTGGTGGAGATCCCCATGGAACGCGTCCGCCGGTCCTTCGAGGTGAACGTCTTCGGACACCTGCACCTCGTGCAGGGCTTCGCCCCGCAGCTGCTGCGCCGGGGCAGCGGCAAGGTGGTCTGGGTGTCCTCGGCGGCGGGCATCCGCACCCGGCCGTGGCTCGGCGTCTATGCCGCTACCAAGCACGCGATCGAGGCGCTGGCGTGGGCCATGAAGAACGAGATGGAACCGCGCGGCATCCGGGTGGCCGTCATCAACCCGGGGCCGTTCCGCACCGGCTACAACGATACGGGCGTCGAGGCGATGTACCAGTGGTGGGAGCCGGCGACCGCGCTGCTGGACCCGCCGGACTTCCGCGACTACCTCGACAACCAGTACGACCCGCAGGAGATGGTCGACGCCATGGTCGAGGTGATTCCCGCCGACCATCACCCGTACCGGACCGTGCGTCCCGCGGCCAGCCTCCAGCAGGACAAGGACTTCGAGTCCCGGGTCTGGGCCGCCGGAACGTGATCGGGGACGCCGCCGGGTGCCGTGAGGCTCCGGATTGACCCTGTCAGGCCCGCAGGACTTGATTGCAGCCATTGAGCCATAGCCGCCTCGAAGGTGGCACGCCGTTGTCGCCTGTAGTCGCAGGATCTAGGTTGGGAAACGTCCCCGTAACCTCGAGGAGGCCCGGTGGCAGGTTCGACCGGCAGCGACGAACAGGCGGCGCCAACCATCTACGATGTGGCGCGGGCGGCGGGCGTTGCCGCGTCGACGGTGTCCCGCGCATTCGCCCGCCCGGGCCGGGTCAACGCCGACACCGCCGGGCGGATCCGCAGGATCGCGGTGGAGATGGGCTACCGCACCAATCCCGTCGCCCGCGCGCTGCTCAGCGGGCGTTCCTCGATGATCGCGCTGGCCATCTCCGACATCACCAACCCGTATTACTTCGAGATCATCCGTGGTGCTCAGGCGGCGGCGATGGAGGCCGGCTACACGATGCTGCTCGCCGACGCACAGGAGTCCGACCGGCTCGAGCGAGAGGCGTTGGACCGGGCCGTCCAGACGGTGGAGGGCATCGTGCTGGCCAGTACCCGGATGTCCGACACCTCGATACGGATGACGGCCAAGCTCCGGCCGCTGATCGTGCTCAACCGGGCCGTCGCGGGTGTGCCGTCGGTGGTTACCGATCACCATCACGGCATTCGGCAGGCCGTGGATCACCTGCACGCCCTTGGTCACAGCCACATCACCTATCTGGCTGGGCCGGAGGCGGCGTGGTCGGACGGGATGCGCTGGCAGGCATTACGTGAGGCCGCAGTCGAACTGGGCCTGCGACTGCACCGTCTCGGCCCGTATCCGCCCACCGTGCTCGGCGGCGTCGCCGCCGCTGACGACTTCTGCCGACGACCGACCAGCGCGGTCATCGCCTACAACGACCTGCTGGCCCTGGGACTGCTGCGCGGTCTCTCGGCCGTCGGCGTCCGGGTGCCGCAGGACGTCAGCGTCGTGGGGTTCGACAACATCTTCGGTACCGACCTGGTCACGCCCGGCCTGACCACCCTCGCCGCGCCGCTGCACCTCCTCGGACGCACCGCCGTGCAAGGCCTGCTCGCTCTCATCTCCGGCACCCAGCGTCCGGTCGACAAGCCGGTCACGATTCCGACCCGCCTGGTGGTCCGCGCCTCCACGGATCAACGGCGCCCGACCCGGATCGCTGCCCTCGCCGAACAGGCGGAACTCTCCGACCTGCTGCAGACCCCATCAGCCGGGATCACCACCGGATAGGCCAGGTCGGACCCCGGAGCGGACCGCCGCCGGCCCGGGTAGCAACTGAGTGCGTCATCCGCCCGGGGGCACGGCAGCGTCGCCACCCCCTGGCCTCTTACCACGCGCCAGGGCAACTCACGGCAACTGATGGTCTGCGGGCCTGCACCGGAACTACGGTCACTGCGACTCCTTCCCGGGGTCGGCGAACCCACGCTGCCGGGCAGATCGAAGGTAGAGGTCGTGGAACGATGACGAACGCCACCCGCATGACATTCCTGGGAAGCGCTTTGACGGCGCTGGTGCTCTCCATCGCCCCACCCGCCCTGGCCGCAGGCGGGCGGGTGCCTGAGGCGGCACCAGCCGCGGCGCCCGCACCGGTCAGCCGCACCACTGTCCCAGATTCCGTGTCCGTCGTCCCCTCGGCAGAGGGCATCCACGTCCTTGACATTTCGAGCAACACGATCACCCTGGCTTCCGGTGTCACTTTCATCTACACCGTGGACACCCCCGAGGGTCAGGGCCGCACCCCGCTCGAGGTCGAGACGGTAGACCAGCTGCTGAAGGAGATCACCTCCAAGGACGGTTCCGCCCAGACCTACACGGTCGAGGACTCGCAGGGTACTCAGAAGCAAGCTACTGACCGGGTCGTGCCGGGCGACGTCCTCACCGTGACCGCAGGAGACAAGACACGCCACTACACGATCGACATCGTCAAGGGCGCTGTGCGCGGCCGGCTGGAGCTGCAGCACGGCGAGATCACCGCGAACACCAGCTCGGACGTGGTCGTAAACTTCACAGCCGGTATGAGAAGCCCCGCCACCGACGTGCGCGTGAAGGTGCCACGAGGAATCCACGCCACGATGGACAACACGACTGCCAACGTCATCGGTCGCGGAGAGGTCAAACTGTCCGGGCTCGCGACGCAGTCGGTCGGCAGGGTCGGAGCAGGCTACCGGTTCCCGATGGTGGGAACGGTCAAGATTGAGAACGCACGAGACGGCGGCCAGGTCATCACGTTCCACGGGCTCGACCTCAGGCCGTCGAACGGTACCGACCTGCAGATCCGGTTCACGCACGTCTCGGTCGAGCAGGGCAGCTACTCGTTCGAGGCTTCCTACACCACCTCGGAGCCCGAGAAACTGACGAGCCCGGCAGCCATGGCCAGCCTCCAGGTCGTCAAGACCGTTAGCGACTTCCGCCGGGTGCTGGACAAGAGCCTGAGCTACAGGGAAACCCCGGACACCTACAGGAAGGCGCGATTCCGGTGGACGACGCCTCAGCACGCGGCCTCCGTCAGGTTGCTGCAGTCGACGGACCGGGGCGCGACCTGGACGCAGAGCAAGGCCACGGTCGACGCCCGCACCGGCGAAGTCGAGGTCGAGGTCGTGGGCCTGGCACCGAACACCGAGTACGACTTCAAGCTGGACGTCAGAGGCGGTGAGAACCACGGCCAGTCGAACGTCGCATCGTTCTACGCCGGCAAGCTGAACGCCAAGCTGATGGGGGCCAAGGGCGACGGGCTTGCCGACGACACGGAAGCGATCAATCGGGCGATCCGCTACCTCAACGAGATTGGCGGCGGGACGTTGCTGTTCGAGAACGGCACGTTCAACGTCAGGACCGTCCACCTGCTCAGCAACGTCTACCTGTACGTCAACAAGGACGCGACCATCTCCGCGATCAAGGGCGCCGACGCGCCCGAGGCCTTGTACTTTTCCGACAAGGCCTATCGCTCGGGTACGTCCCCGACCGACCCGGGGCCCTACGAGGACCCCGAGAACTACACGACCAAGCAGGACGTCGGCCACACCTACTTCAGGAACAGCATGTTCTTTGGCGAGAGGGTCGACAACATCAAGATCATCGGGAACGGCCGGATCTCGGGCAACGGCAACATCGTGACCACCGACAAGGTCATGGACAACGCTCCGGACCTCAGGGCCGACAAGATGGTGACCCTGAAGCTCAGCACCAACTTCGAGTTCGGCGGGCTCGACAACGGCTTGGACCTCTGGTACGAGGAGACCGACTCACCCACGACCGACCAGCCGTACTACATCAAGAGCCTGGCCAAGGACGGCACGACCGAGTCGAAGCAGACAGACATCAGCAACATGCTGAAGGTCGACAACGCCGGACACTTCGCACTGCTGGCCACCGGCACGGACCACATCAACACGCACGACTTCTACTACGACAAGGGCAAGGGCGGTCAAGCGCGGGACGTCTTCGACTTCATGCAGAGCAGCTACGTCACCGTCAAGAACATCTACGCCAAGGGGACGTCCGACGACATCGTCAAACCGGGCAGCGACTCCTCCCTCGGGTTCACCAGGCCGGCGACCGACTTCTACGTCCGGAACATCATCGGCGACACGAACTGCAACCTCTTCCAGATCGGCAGCGAGACAGCCGACGACATCAGGAACGCCTACGTCGACAATATCTATGTGCTAGCTGGCAACAAGGCCGGTTTCTCCATCTCCACGAACGACGGCGCGACCGTCGAGAACATCTACCTGAACTCGGGTAAGACGGGACCGGTCCACCACCAGGCGCAGATGCGACGCACGCGGGCACCCTTCTTCATTTCGATCTCCAACCGCGGCCGTGTGATCGGCGGACAGGCGGAGCGAACGAAATTCATGGAAAACGGCGTGCAGCGGGACGAGCTGCTCAGCATCAACGTCAACATCGGCCATGTCCGCAACGTTCACGTCAAGGACGTCAACATCGAGGAGGTCTACGGGGGCAGTCAGTACAGCGACCCCTCGAAGCGATGGGTCCCCTACACCAACCAGAGCAAGGCGACGCCGATCATCGCCGGCTACAAGGTCGGCGAGGGCGGACCGGCCCTCCCGGACGGTCGCACCATTGGCTACGTCGAAAACGTCACGTTCGAGAATGTGAACCTGCTGGTGAAGGGCGGCAACAGCTACGAGGACTCGCAGATCAGCCCTCCGGAGCTGGGCGTGGGCAAGTACAACGTCGCCGACTTCGGGGTGCAGCCTTCCTACGGGTTCTGGGCGAGGCACGTACAAGGGTTGAGCTTCAAGAACGTGACGACGAACTTCGAGAGCAACGACGACCGCTATGCCTTCGTGCTCGACGACGTCAAGAACGCGAAGCTCGACGGTCTGACAATGGTGCGGGGAAGGAACAACCCCAGCGTCATCGAACTGAAGAACGCCAGCAACATCACCCTCCGTGACTCCGCCTTCTACGACGGCGCCTGGGGCAACAAACTGACTCCTCTCCAAGACCTCACCAATGTGACGGTGTCGGACGCCCAGGCCTACCCGCCGATCGTGAAGGACCCGCACAACACCGCCATCCAGCTCAAGCGGGGCGGGCACGAGAACGTGACGGGCTTGGATACTGAATCGAGGATCGTCACGACGGTGCTAGGGTCCACCGCGGCCGGCCTGACCACGCAGATCGAGTCGACGGACGGCACCGCCCAGACGTATGCGGTCGCTGCTCCCGACGGTCGGCCGAGGAGCGCGGGCGAGTTGCTCGACACGGGGGACACCCTGGTCATCACGGCGGAAGACGGCACGACGGAAGCGGAGTACCGGATCGTCGTCTCACCTGACCTGGTGATCGAGGGAGAGTCGCAGCTCGAGACGGTCGAGCGGAGTGTCCCCGGCATCACTCTTTCCACCTCCTCGACGAACGGGGCGACGTACCTGCAGACCAACTCGGTGCCGGTCGGGGAATGGATCCAGTTCGACGTCGGTGTTCCCGTCGCGGGCACCTATGACGTCTCATACCAGTACAAGACGAACACGTCCGGGAGGGCGACGGTCCAGGCGTACGTGGACGGCGTCGCGAAAGGGGCGGCGGTCGACCAGAACAGCTCGACGGCCAACCAGTACATCCCGGTGAGCCTGGGGCGAGTGACCTTCGCGGACGCCGGAAGGCATCCGGTCCGCTTTGAGGCCGTGAGACCCGGGTCGATCGTCGTCGACTACATCAAGCTCACGAAGGTGGCCGGCGGACAAGCAGGTTGACGAGCCTCGCGCGACTGCACACCTAAGGCGGTGTCCACCAACTTCACCGGGTTGCCGGTGGGTGTTGTAGATCCTCGCCCTTCGGTCGAGCGACTTCCACCCTGGGTGGTGGGGGCTGGCCTCCGCCGGCCCAACTGATCCGACTACCACCAACGCGCCGACCCAGTGACCTTCCCATATCTACGACGGCGGCTGGTGGCGTCGGTGTCGATGGGAATCAGCTTGCTGTTGCGGCTTGGCCGCCGGGAGCGATGAACATCGGTAGTGGCCGGAGTTGGGCGGGCGGCCAGTGGAGGGGCGGGAGTTGCTGTGACACGAATGCGTATGGCGTCCGGCCGGATCACCCTTGCCGTCAGCGTCGTTCTGCTGGCAGTGCTGTCCGGCGCTATGCCCACAACGGCGCTTGCGTCGGGCGCCGGGCTCAGTGGGCCAACGGATGCCGAGGAGCTGAGGGCCAATTGCGCGGAGTACGGTGATATCACCGTATGCTCAGCCCAGGTACCCAGCTTCGATGGTTCGCCCCTTGACGTGGACGTAACGCGTCCCATGCCCGGCACCGGTGACCGCCATCCGATGATCGTGTTGCTGCACGGATTCGGCAACGACAAGCACGAGTGGGAGTCCACCTCGGACGTCGCCGATGGGGCGGACAAGTACCACTGGAACAACCACTGGTTTGCCAGGCACGGCTACTACGTCGTCACCTACACCGCTCGCGGGTTCCGCGACAACGGTCCACGTGCGAGCTACCAACCGGCGACTCCGGCTGGCGAGGCCCCGACGTGCCTGCCGCCTGGCGGCTCGGCCTGCCCGCCCACGGGCACGATACGCGTGAAGAACAAAGACGTCGAGATCCGTGACACCCAATGGTTGGCCAGCCTGGCCGCGCTGGCGTACCCCGACGTCAACCCGGATCAGGTTGCGGTCAGCGGCGGCTCCTACGGTGGCGGAGAGAGCTGGCTGCAGGCCGCTGCCCAGGCGGGTAGCGAGTACTGGAGCGATTTCCCTGGCCTGCCACGACTGCGCCTGCAGGTTGCCGTGCCCAAGTACCCGTGGACCGATTTGGCGTATTCGCTGATGCCCAACGGCCACCCCGGCGGCCCTTCCGGAGCGGCTCCCGGCGAGCCGTACCGCGGGACAGATGAGTACTCGTCCTCACAGGGTGAGCCGGACAGCCTCGGGGTCGGCAACCCGATTGGCGTCGCCAAGACCAGCTACATCGGTGGCCTCTATGGCCTGGGTACCGCCAACGGCGTCTTCGACGAGGGGTCCCTGTCGCCGCAGAGCAACGGACCGGAGCCGTTCACTGCCTGGCTTGGCAGGGTCAACGCGGGGGAGCCGTACGGCGGCCCGGGCCGCGTGGACGACCCGATGATGGCCCAGGTGAGAACCGCCTTCAGCGCCTGGCACTCCGCGTACTACCAGCCTGGGTGGCGCATCGGCCGGAACGCGGGCCGCGAGCCGGCGGTCTTGTCCATCTCCGGCTGGACCGACGACCTCTTCCCGCCGGTCGAGTCGTTTCGGATGTTCACCTATCTCAAGAGCCTCGACCGGGACTGGCCGGTCGCCGTGATGGTGGGCGACGTCGGGCACTCCCGGGCGCAGAACCCGCCGACGGTGTGGCAGGCGATCAACCAAGGGGCGTGGACGTTCCTGCAGGCGAACATAGCCGGTGGCCGACCCGCGCGCACCGCCGTTTCCAGCTACCCCACGTGGTGCGAGGGCACTGCGACTGCCGCCGACGCGATCAGCGCACCCAGCCCCGCCGCCCTCGCTAACGGCAGGCTGATCGTGGAATACAAGGGCGAGGCCCTCCTGCCAGCGACGGCCGGCGCCAGCGACCCGGACGGCCCCGCCACCGACGCAGTCGCGGGCGGCAACACCGCGAGCGGCCCGGCCTGCCGCATGTCCGCACGACTGGCCACGCCGACCGGCGGCGGGTACACGTCGCTGTCGCGGCCGCTGCCCGCAGGGCAGACCTTCGTCGGCGTCGGCCACGTTCAGGCCCGGTACGCCGCGACGCCGGGCGCGGCCGGCGCCGTGTTGATCGCGCGGGTATGGGACGTCTCGCCCGACGGCACTGCCGTGCTGGTAACCCGAGGTGTCTACCGGTTCGACTTCAACGGGTACGACGCCCACAGCGGGATTGTCCAGGTGCCGCTGTACGGCAACCACTGGACGTTCGCTGCCGGCCACCGGATCCGATTGGACCTGGCCCAGGTCGACCACCCGACCTACCGGGCACCGAACGCCGCGGTGACGGCGACACTGGACCTGTCCGCCACCCGCCTCGTGCTGCCGGTCCGGCAGGACGCCGAGATCACCATGCAGTAGTCAACGGCACCGGGGCGGCGACCTCAAGGCTGGTGCCCCCCTGCCACCGACTGTGACGGGCGCTCCGGTGAAACCGCAGCACATGCCCGGCTCTGGCAGCCACGGCCGATACGCCCGCCGGTACCTACCGGCCACGCTGCCTGCGTCTTAGCCCGCGCGTACCGGTTCCCACCGGTCGCCGGGTCGGCTCGACGGCAAGGAGGTGTCGGTCATCCCTCAGTCCTGGGACGGGGTGGTGATCGGCGGCCGGCCGGCGCTTGGCCGATGGTTGTTGCGCTTCAGCCGTTGACGTCGATGTCCATCACGAGGGGCTACTACCTCCGGCACGACGCAGGCATGATCCGACCTTCAGAGGAGCTTCCATGCGTATCCGTCCACCGCTGGCCGTCGGGGCGGCCTTCGCCCTGGTCTTGACACTCACTCCATCGGCCGCTTCGGCCGTCGTCGATGTCGGGTCACCGGGCGTCGAGCGGCTCGATGTCCGCCGTACGTCGGAGTCCGTACGACCTACCGACGCTCAACTGTCTGCGGTGCGCGAGTTGGTGGGCGCCGCGGGCGCCGGCACGCGGGTCAGCTGGGACGGGCGGTTCGGCACGCCTCGGACGATCCGCAAAGACGGTGGCTGGCTCACCGGCCCGCGTTCGGGGAACGCGATCGAGGTGGCCCGGTCCTTCATCGACGCCCATCGTGACGCGTTCGGCCTGACGGCGGCGGACGTCGCGGCGCTGACGGTCTTGCGGGATCACGAACTCGTCGGCACCGGCACGCACGTGGTGAACTTCGCGCAGACGTTCGCCGGGGTTCCTGCGGTCCGCGGGGGGCGCCTCGGCGTGGCGGTGACCAGCGACGGGAAGGTCCTCTCCTACGCCGGCAACTCCGCCCGCGGCGGCGGGCTCACCGCTGGGCACAAGCTGTCCGCCGGCCAGGTGTTGGAAGGTGTGGCCAGCAAGCTCGCCCCCGGCGTGGCCTACACGGCGCAGCCGACCGCAGACCGTGCAGGATTCCAGGTCTTCGCGAAGGGCCCCTTCGCCGGTGAGTCGTATGTGCAGAAGGCGGCGTTCCCGACACGCGACGGCGCCCGGCCGGCCTACCGCGTGCTGTTTATCAAGGCCCTGGATCAGGCGTGGGACACCGTGGTCGACGCGTCCACCGGGGAGACGCTGTACCAGGCGTCCCTGGTGGCGCGCGACGCCGAGGGCACCGTCTACGAGAACTACCCGGGCGCGCCGGCCGGCGGCGCACCCGTCGTCAAGTCGTTCGGACCGACCGCCCAGTCGCCGTCGGGTTACGTCGACCCGACCGGGCTGGTGGGCGTGGCCGGGCCGACGACCTTCGGCAACAACGCGAACACGTACGCCAACTACTCGAACTTCCTGGTCCCCGCGGACCAGGGACCGCGGCCGGTGAGCCCGACCGCGCAGTTCAACTACGCGTACTCCGCGAACTGGGCGCGCAGCAAGGGCCAGGCGGTACCGCCGAGCTATGTCCTGGATCTCGATCCGGCGGCGACGAACCTGTTCTGGCACCACAACCGCATCCACGACGAGTTCCGGGCGCTGGGCTTCACCGAGTCCGGGGGCAACTTCCAGGTGAGCAACGGCGCCAACGGCGGTTCGGGTGGAGACCCGGTCCTCGGGCTGGTGCACGCCGGCGCGACCAGCGGCGGCGCACCGACGTACACCGGCCGGGACAACGCCTACATGCTCACTCTGCCCGACGGTATCCCGGCCTGGAGCGGCATGTTCCTGTGGGAGCCGGTCAACGACAGCTTCGAGGGGCCGTACTCGGACGGCAACTTCGACGCCTCCGTCATCGAGCACGAATACGCACACGGGCTGTCCAACCGGTACGTCAGTGGTGAGGACAACGCCCTCAACACCCACCAGTCCGGCTCCATGGGTGAGGGCTGGGGCGACTGGTATGCGCTGAACTATCTCTACGGCAAGAAGCTCGCCACCACGGCCGTGGTCGGCCAGCACGCCACCGGCAACACCGACCGGGGCATCCGGAACTGGAGCTACGACAAGAACCCCACCGGCTTCGGTGACATCGGATACGACCTTGGCGGCGCCGAGGTCCACTCCGACGGGGAGATCTGGACGGCCACGCTTTGGGACATGCGTAAGGCCCTCGTCGCTCGCTACGGCGAGGCGGCGGGCGGTGAGATGGCCGCGCGGTTGGTCACCGACGCGATGCCGCTGTCCCCGGCGGACCCCTCGTTCATCGACATGCGTGACGCGATCCGCACCGCACTGGACAACCGCTACCACGGCAGATCCGACTATGCCGCGCTGGTGGACACCGTCTACGGTGCCTTCGCCAAGCGGGGCCTGGGCCTGCACGCCGCCACCGACGGCGGCGACGACACCGACCCCACCCCGTCCTACGAGCACGTCAATCCGGCCCGCAACGGCACCCTGACCGGCACCGTCGTGAATGCCGCCACCGGCAAGCCGATCCCCGGCGCCCGCATCAGCCTGGGCGTCTTCGAAGCCAGGGTCACCCCGCTGCGGACCTCGTCCGCGGACGGCGGGTTCTCCGCGCCGGTGACCGCCGGCACCTACCCGGTGACCATCACGGCTGAGGGTTTCGGCTCTCGGACCTTTTCTGGTGTGAAGGTCACCGCCGGCACCACCTCCGCGTTGCGGTTCGCTCTGGCGCCCAACCTGGCGTCTGCCGCCAACGGCGCCACCGTTGTCTCGGCCACGGCGACCGGCGCCGCACGGCTGATCGACGACACCGAGGCCAGCAGTTGGAAAGCCAGCCGGGAGACCGGCAACGCGGTGATCAAACTGGCCGCTCCTGCGCAGATCTCGTCGGTCCAGGTCAGCGCCTTCACCACCGCCCGATTCGAGGGGCTGCGCTCGTTCACCCTGCAGACCTCCACCGACGGGGCGAACTGGCAGACCGTCCTGACCAAGCCGGAGGCGTTCGGCTACCAGACGCCCCGCCCCACCGCACCCGACCTGCACTACAAGCAGTTCACTCTGCCGAAGGCGGTGCAGGCGCAGTACGTGCGGTTCTGGACCGACGCCTCGCTGGGCGAGACGAAGAGCGACGTGCAAACCGCCGAGCTGCAGGTCTTCTCGCAGACCGCTATCGGGGTGGAGCCGCTGCCGCCGTCCCCGCCGGACGCACCGGTGACCGACAGCGGGCTCATCGTCGCGGGTAACCCGTCCACCGGCACGGCCGATGACGCCACCGGCGTGACCGCCACCGCGTTCAAGACGGCCTGTGCGGTGCCGGCCGCGCCGGCGCAGGGCGCGGACGGTTGGGTCACCAAGCTGCCGGACAGCTTCGGCGACGGGGCACACGAGGCGCAGGTTCACAGCGACACCGTCACGCCGTACGACTTCGACCTGTACTTCTACGACGAGTCATGCACCCTGCTCGGCTCGGCGGCCTCGTCGGCCGCGGACGAGTCCGGCACCATCCCGAGCGGGGCCCACTACGTCCTCACCCAGCTGTGGCTGGGCGCCGCAGTGCCGTTCACCCTCACCGCGACCGACACGAGGTGACGCAGAGCGTGGGGTGCTGGAGCAGTTTCTCCTGAACCTGTCCGTGCCGTATGTTGCGTGGTGGCTGCTGGACGCCCGGCAGCCACCACCTCCTGCCCCTGCCGGCGTCCGACCCCTCCCGACGCGCTGAATCTCCCGGGCGTCCTTGTGGAGGCCAGTTGTGCAGGTTTTGATACCCTTGCGTCACTGGCAGTGTGCTTGCCGGAGAGCAACGGTCGCGGATCCGCCGTTGGTGGTTAGCCTGCCGGTATGAGCGACGGCGGTGACCTGGTGAGCGTGGGCGTGGACGGGAGTCCACCGGTCGTGCTGCTGTCGCAGCCGTTCACGGGCGCCACGGTGACGCAGGTACGGCATCTGCTTGCCGCGCAGGTCGCGGCGGTCGGCTTGCCCGGCGAAGCCGGAGACGACTTCGTGCTGGCCGTTCATGAACTGGTGACCAACGCGGTGCGCCACGGCGGCGGGGCAGGGCAGGCGGATCTCTACCTGCGCGCTGATGTGCTGGTGTGTGAGGTGACCGATCACGGTGCCGGCATAGGTGACCTGCTCGTCGAGATGCCGGCGGCGGACGTGCCGGGCGGCCGAGGGCTGTGGTTGGCGCACCAGCTAACCGGCACGCTGACGGTGACTGGAGGGCCCGCCGGAGTCGCTGCCTCAGTGAGCGTCTGCCTTACCCCCCAATCGACACCCGTCACTCTGGACAGTTCGCCCCCTGAAAGGGATAGGGTCGACTTATCTGCCGATGAAGGGTGAGTAGGCGTGAGTCCAGAGCCGACCTGGCGATATCGGGTCCGTGCCGACGGTGACGCGAGGACTGTCGCGCTGTCCGGCGAGATCGACATCAACGGTGCCGAGGAGTTGCACACGCTGCTGCAGGAGGCGGTTGATGCAGGCACCCGGGTGCAGGTCGACCTCGCCCAGGTGACATTCATCGACTCCACCGTCATCACCGCGCTCATCAAGTCGCGGAACTCGGCCAGGGTTGCAGGTCGCCGTTTCGCTGTGGTCAATCCCGCCGCCCAGGTGCATCGGGTACTCGCTGTCACCGGGGTCTTGAACGCCCTGACATCCGGCACCCGGTGACGGCCACGATCGGCCAGGGGAGCACCCTATCTTGCGGACACGTGGCGATACCGCGCCATGGTGCAAACGGTGCATCCGAGATACGAGCACGGTAACGTCAACACTGCCGCTGGTCCCGCCGGCCTCGAACTGGCTTGCTTGAACCAGGCCGGAGCTCCGCCGGCCCTCGCCGGCCACACGATCGTCGTGGCCGGTTCGGGCGGCGCCGCCGCCCCACAGCCGCTCGTCGTGGGTACGGGACGCATCCTCGCCCACGCCATGGCACTCGTCCAAGGCCTCACCCGCAGACGCGGGCGGAGGTGCGAAGACAGCGGGAGCTTGCCGAAATGTGTGGGTGTTGACGGTCACCGGGCCGACGATGGAAGGGACCTGTCGACCAGTCGCGCGTGAGGGAGAACCCATGCGATCAAGGTGGGGTCGGTACCTGCTCCTTGCGAGTGGGGCAGCGATGACGCTGGTGCCGTGGATAGCCGACTGGAACCGCCGTCACACCTTCGGGCCGGGTTACGGCCCGCACGCCCGCTGGCACGGTACCGCGGAGGTGGTCGGCGCAAGCTGGTCCGGCCTGATGATGCTCTGGCTGCTCGCCCGCGATGGACAGCGGGAGCGGGGGCTTGCGACCGGGGTGGCTGCGCTGCTGCCGCTGCTGCGCTATGGCGCCTTCAACGTGACCCTCGCCGTGCCTGGAACGTCTCCTTACGAAGAGGGCGGGCCCCCTCTGCGGCTGCTCGGACTGCCGGCCTCGTTGGTCACCCAGGACGCCCTGATCGCGCTCGCGCTCGGCGGCTACTGGTTGGAGCGACGCGCCGCACGGCAGTGAGCTGAATTGCCGGCGGACAGGAACGCGGGCGAGGTTGCTCGCATTTTCGTGTCAGGGGCGGCTGTCGAGACTATGCGCCGCCGCGAGGGGTAACCCGGCACGCTCAGAGGTGCCGGGTCGCTTCGTCGCTCCTGGCGCCTGCACTTGGGCGCCCGCTTCCTGGGTGCCTCCCGCGTGTTGGTTCGGTGAGGTGGTCGATGGCGGAGGGTGTTCCCCGGAGAGTTGCTGGAGCGGAGAGCCGCCGGATGGTCGTCACCGGTGGAGGTGAGCAGAGAGCTTCGGACGGCACGGGCATACTCGAGCGCTTCGTGGACCTGTCAGGAGGGCCGCGGGCGCGGATTGTGGTGATCACCACGGCCAGTGGTGAGCCGCGCCGGGTGGAGTCGGAGTACCTCGAGGTCTTCGACGCGCTGGGTGTGCAGCACGTCTGTGCGCTGCGCCTAAAGGACCGGGAACAGGCCAATCCGGCCCATGCGCGGGGGCGCTGACGGGGGCTACCGGGGTGTTCTTCGCCGGGGTGACCAGTTCCGGATCGCGTCCGTGCTCGGGGACCCGCGTGGATTCGCTGCCTCACGCCAGGATCAGGGAACTGACCAGGACCCGTCGAGCGGAAGGAGCTGGGGATGACCATCGGTAGGGACGACAACCCGCTGGAGCTGCCGCCCGAAGCCGACGCGGTCGAGCAGCGGCAACCGCTCGTGGACGATGGGCAGCCCGACGAGACGCCGGCGGCCCAGCCGGAGAGCGCGACGGAAGCCGACCTGGTCGAGCAGGGCGAGTCGGTGATCGGCGAGCACCGGCTGCCGGCGACAACCCTGCCGGCCGATGCCAACGCAGCTGATGCTCTGGAGCAACGCCAGCTGGTCGAACCGATCGACGAGGACCGCCGCGAGTGAGGTGGGGCGTCCCGCCCGTCGCCCGACAAGCCCATACATGCTGCGCCCGGCGCTCTGGACGGCGGTGGCCACTCCCCTGGGAACGAGGCCACCGCCGAGGCGTCTGCGGGCCTCGACGATGTTCTTGGTGACGTGCTCCATGACCGGCAGGACGATCGGCTGGGCTGCTGCGGGTGAACCGGCTGTACGGCCGACCGACCGCTGGCTACGGTCGGCGGCCTTCGCAGCGGCGTTCCAGTCGGTGCACCTCGTCGACGTGGTCGTTCCGTCGAGGCCGTCAACGGGAAGGGGCGGGTCTAGGTAGCACGTAGGCGGCCCCGCGGACGGTGAGCCTGACATGTGTCCCTGACGGATAGTGGGTTGGCTGATCCAGGATCCGTGCGGTCACCCGTGTTCCGTCGTGTAGCTGGAGGTCGAGGAGGGCGTCGTGGCCGTGGAACAAGTAGTGACGGACGGTTGCGGGTACACCCGAAGTGTCAGCGTCGTTCAGGCGCAGCTGCTCAGGCCGTATCAGGAGGGTTACGTCCCCGTGGTGCGAGCTGGAGAGGGGCAGGGTGCCAAGCCGCGTCTGGGCCGTGCTGCCGTGGGCGGTGGCGTCCACGAGGTTGGCGTCGCCCACGAAGGCGGCGCCCCATTGGTCGGCGGGCCGGTTGTAGAGGTCGGAAGGGCTCGCGGTCTGCCTGACCCTGCCGTCGTGCATGACGGCGACCTGGTCGGCGATGGAGAGTGCCTCGGTCTGGTCGTGCGTGACCAGGACGGCGGTGGCGTTGTCTGCGCGCAGCGCGGCGCGCAGGTCGGTGCGTAGTTCCGCGCGCAGGCTTGCGTCGAGTGCGGTGAACGGTTCGTCGAGCAGGATCAGCGGTGGGCGTGGTGCCAGGGCGCGGGCAACGGCCACCCGCTGTTGCTGCCCACCGGACAGCTGGTGGGGCATCCGCTTGCCGTACCCGGCGAGACCGACGAGGCTGAGCACCTCCTCGATCCGGCCGTCACGCCGGGCCGCCCGGTCGAGGCCGTATCCGACGTTGCCGGCCACATCCATGTGCGGGAAGAGCGCGCCGTCCTGCGCCACCACGGCGACGCGTCGCCGGTGCGGGGCGACGTGCAGGCCGGGTCCGGCCACCGGCCTGTCACCGACACGGATCTCTCCGCCGTCGAGGCGCTCGAACCCGGCGATGGTGCGCAGCAGGGTGGTCTTGCCGCAGCCGGACGGGCCGAGCACCGCGGTCAGGGTTCCGGCCGCCACCGTCAGGTCGGCTGCGCGGAGCGCGTGGACCGCCCCGTAGCTCTTGCTCGCGGCCCGGACGGTGAGTGTGGTCATGGTCGGTCCTTCGCGGTGAGGGTGCGCCGGGCCAGGATCAGGGCGGGGCCTGCGGACAGCAGCACGAGCAGCCCGGCGTACGGAGCCCCGGCGGCGTATGCGGCCACGGAGGTGTGCGTCCACAGCTCCGTGGCCAGGGTGTCGGTGTCGGTGGGGCGCAGCAGCAGGGTCGCCGGCAGCTCCTTCATGCAGGTCAGGAACACCAGTGCCGCCCCGGCGCCGATGCCCGGCAGGTTGAGTGGCACGGTGACCGTGCGCAGCACCGTCACCGGCCCGCGTCCCAGTGACCGGGCGATCTCCTCCAGACCGGGTGGCGACTGGGCGGCGGCCGCGGCGACGGCACCGACGGCGAGGGGGAGGAAGAGCGCGGCGTAGGCCAGCGCCAGCAGCCACGTGGTCTGGTAGAGCGGGTACGCCACGTGGATGCCGAAGAACACCAGAATGGTGACCAGCGCGAGCAGGACGAGCAGGACACCCTGTCCCGTGATCAGGCCGCTGGTGGTGCCTTCGTACCCAGGCAGCTGTCCGACCACGGCGGGATCGCCGGCGCGCAGGGCGGCGTAGCCGAGGGCCAGGACGGTCACCGCGACCGTGGCAGCCCGCAGGGGGCGCAGAAGGCGACGAACCCCCGCGCGGGTCGCCGGTACGGGCAGGCACAGCAGCACCGCACAGAACCCCAGCAGGCCGATCGCGGCGACGACCAGCAACCTGTCTACGGGAGCCTCCGGGTCGGCGATCCCGGCGAGCAGGCTGGCATCGAGCGTGCCGGCGCCGACTCCGACGTGAATCTGACGCAGCCAGGCCGTTGTCCGCTCGTCGTCCCAGAACCCCCGCGTGTTGAGGCTCTCGGGCAGCTCGGAGGTCTCCGGACGTGGTGCTGGCGGTCCGAAAGCCTCGAATGCCCGCGCGGACCGCACGCCGATCCCCCAGATCAGCCGCAGCGCGAGCAGCGGGATGAGCGACAGCAGGGCCAGACGCGGACCCATCGGCAGCTCATCGAGCCAGGACAGGTAGGGGCGGCCCTCCCGGCACCGGTCGTACGGCACGCACTGCCAGCCGACGAGGTCCAGCGTGACGCCGATGACAGAGAGCACGAAGGCGGCGGTGAGCGTGCCGGCGAGCAGTCGGCACAGCGCACCGAGCAGCCCGAACCGGTCGGTCGGCGTCGGGCGCAGCCAGACCGCGAGGTTGCCCAGCATGAACGGCAACAACAGCACCATCGAAGCGGTCCGCACCGCCGCGCCGGCGGTCAGGGCACCCCAGCGGTACGCCTCCACCGCGACACCGTCAGTGGAACCGCCGGCCGCGCCGCTTCCCGGCCGCGGCCGGTAGAAACCGGCATGACGATCCCCGGCCACCCGCACCACGATCGGGTGATCGAGAATCTTCTCCGCCGTGCCGCCGGATACCCCGTGCACCCTCAACTCAACGGCGTCACATGCAGGTCCTGTGCCCACGCGGACAGGGTCACAGACAAGCAGCCGGCTGGCAGCCAATACCGCACAAACAGCAAAATTGCGACTTGTATTGAGTGCGCCGGTGAACCGCATCTCGCCGCCAACGATTGACATGTGGAACTTTTCTTCGAACGACGCGTATCTATGACCATGGGCCGTGTGGGTGCCGCGATCCGCCGTACGCTGGCGTGCTGTCTTGTCGCGGGCGGGTTGAGCCCGCTGGTATCGCCGCCCCGAGTGGCACCGGCCGCGACGGCAACGGTGAGCGTCTCCGCCGCGTCGGCCACCCTGGCCGGCTACCCGGTGTGGGCGCACTTCACCGATCCGACCGCCGGGCGCGACTACACCATCCTCACGGAGCTGCAGCGGCTGATCGACGCGGCGCCCGCCGGCTCCACCATCCGGGGAGCAATCCACTCCCTCAGCGTGGATTCGATTGCCGACGCCCTGCTGCGCGCGCAGAGCCGCGGCGTCACCGTGACGGTGATCCTCGACGGCAAGAACGCGGCCTCGACGGACTCGGCCGTCGCGACGATCAAGCAGCTGAGCAACTACCAGTTCTGCCTGAACAGCAGCGGCGGCCACGGCTGCATCAGCACCAGTGCCGCCGGCGACATGCACACCAAGCTGTTCACCTTCACCAGCACCACCGATCCGAACGGCGTCGCCCGCAACAATGTCGTCTGGTCCGGGTCGAGCAACCTCACCTACGCCACCGGCCCGGACGCTTTCAACAACGCCATCACCGTCTACGGCGACGCGGCGCTCGCCGCCGGGCTCAACGCCAACTTCACCGACATGTGGAACCGCCGGCACTACAGCGGCAACGACTACTACGACGCCGCCTCCGGCCGGGGCTACTACCAGGCGGCCGCGGCCGACGCGTACGCGTCTCCGGAAGGGGTCGGGCAGACCGACACCATCGTCACCCGGCTCAACGACCTGACCCCCGACACCAACTGCCGGCTGCGGGTGGCCATGGCGTCGGTGACCACCGGGCGTCCGGAGATCGTTGATCTCGTCACCCGGTTCCGCGCCGCCACGTGCAAGGTCTGGATGGTGATCGGCACGAACGCCGACGGCGGCATCGCGATGAGCCAGTCGGTCTACAACGAGCTGCTCGACGCTGGCGTGGCCATCCGCCGCCAAGACAAGGTGCACGACAAGTTCTTCGTGGCCTACGGCAAGTACGGCAGCGCCTACCAGTACCGCGTCTACACCGGCTCTCAGAACTGGACCCAGGACGCTCTCAACGAAAACGACGAGATCTTCGTCAAGATGGCCCCGGAGAGCGGCACCACGCACCCGCTCTACGACGCCTACTACACACACTTCAACGATGCGTACAACTACGGGGTGACCTGCTCGAAGAGCAGCTTCCCGTGCCGATCCTGACCGGTTGGCGCTCTCTTCCTGTTGATCCCCGCGTTCCGGGGAGTGCAGGGTGTGGACCTGTTCGGGTCGCCGGCCTGATGGGCGTCCGGCACGGCCGCCAGCGGGTGGGCGGCACGGGCGAGATCGTGCGATCGTCCCCGCTGCCGCCCCGACCCCAGGAGAGCGGCGACAGCACCGACGTGACGGCCGTCGCTGGGCACTGGCGGCAGTGGCAACGTTCATCCTGCTCAACCTGCTCGCGATCGGCGCGTACGCCCGGTTCACCCCGGACCACTGCAGCGCGGGCCCGGCCGGCACCGGCGCGGTCCCGGCGGTGGAGCGCGACACCTCCAGTGCGCCATCGCCGGTCTGCTCGACAATACCGGTGGCGCAGGCGGCGCTGTGAACGGCATCGTCGCCCTGCTCAACCGGATCCTGTCGCTGCTGGGCTGATCGACGACAACATCCACTGCGGGAGCTGACTGTGGAGGCCGCCGGGAGCATCGGGCGGCCTCCACCGCGTGGAAGAGTCTGTTCGCCCAAGATAAGCCGGGACTACCCCGTACACGATGCTGCCGGGTGAACGCCCGCTTCACCTTGACCGCCCAGGCGCTCAGTCGCCATCGAGGTCATGGCCGGCGGCGAGAGCCTCATTGGTGCCGGACATGGCGTATCACCTCATTGACTGGCAAGAACGCTGGCGGGAGCGTCGGTAAGGTCTCTCGCGGGCCGGGCACCCTTGGTCGGCCGCCTGTGCAGCGCCCACTCGGTCACAGCCAGGTTGATCACCCAGCCGGCGAGCATCAGCAGCACCCGGACGAGTCCGCGCGGCTGGCCAGCCAGCAGGATCCAGGGCAGGTGGGTCAGGACCTGGGTACCCGCGCCGAGGCCGATCGCGTAGCCGCGAGCCATCCAGGCTCTGTGACGGGGTATGTCCCGACGCCGGATGGCGGCGAAGCCGAGGACGATGCAGCCGACCATGGCCGAGCCGAAGAGGAGCCGGATCGGGGTGAGGAGCACGTCATCGATGGGCGGGCGCGGATAGAACAGCGTCATCCAGAGGCCCGACAGTGCGGCGGCGAGCCCGCTTGGGATCAGCAGCCGCCCGGCGATGCGGTGCCAGCCGGGTCGGCGGCGGCGGAGGCCGGGGGCGAATTGGAACGCCCCCAGGAGGCAGTAGAGGCTGGCTCCGACGATGTGCACCAGCACGGGTACGGGCGAGGCGAAGAACCGGGCATTGTCCGGTGTGACCGCCGCACCGGCGGTGAGCTCGGTGACCCGGGCGGCGCCGGCGATCACGGGAACGGCGCTGAGCATGATCAGGCCGACGGGTACCAGCCATTTTCGCTTGGCGGAGGAGGTCACGAGGACATCCCTTCATCTTCTGGTCATCCGTCCAGCCGCCACTTGACCACGGCGCGGAAGTGTACGGCGTACACCTGTCGGTAGGGTAAGGTGTACGCCGTACACTGTCAAGACGCGCTAGCCTTTGCATCCGCTTCAAGGGAAGGCGACGGACATGGCCCAGCAGCAGATGAACGCCGCGCGCCGGGCCCCCCTCAACCGGGACCGGGTGCTGCGCGCCGCCGTCGAACTCGCCGACCACACCGGCGTCGACTCGGTGAGCATGCGCAACCTCGCCCAGGAGTTGGGCGTCGTGCCGATGGCGCTCTACAAGCACGTGGCCAACAAGGAGGCGCTCTTCGACGGCATGGTCGACATCGTCGTCGGCGAGATCGATCCGCCGGTCGGCGGCACCGAGTGGAAGCCGGCGATCCGACAGCGCATCCTTTCGGCGCGACGTGCCCTGCTGCGCCACCCTTGGGCGTCGCGCGTGATCGAGTCCCGTCCGCGGCCCACCCTGGTCGTCCTGGACTACCTGAACTCGGTCGTCGGCATGTTCCGGGCCGGAGGCTTCTCCGTCGACCTCACTCACCACGTGATGCACGCTCTCGGCAGCCGGGTGTGGGGGTTCACCCAGGAACTGTTTCCCGCCTCACCGCTGCCTGCGGACCCGCAGTTGCAGGCCGCCATGTTCCGCGAACTGGCCGGCAGGTATCCCCACATCGCGGAGATAACGATGTCCGCCGCCCACGACGAGGGGTCGGTCGTGGGCCAGGGCTGCGACGACCAGTCTGAGTTCGAGTTCGCGCTCGACCTGCTGCTCGACGGGTTCGACACGCTCCACCGGCAGGGATGGACTTCCCGCAGCAACCAGTCCTGACCCGACGACAGACGCCCGCGTGTGGTCGGTGCCGGTGCCCTCGGCGCCCGGCACGGTAGGCAGTCCCTTGCTTGGGGCGGACATCGATGGTCCACATCCTGTATTTGCCCACACAGGGGCAGAAGGGGCCCCTGGCCGGCGGTGACGCCAAGCCCAGGGGCCCCTTGACGCGAGCGGCCTACGTCAGCCGTCGGACTCCGACGACGGGATGTAGGCGCCCGGCACGTCCTCCGGCGCGAAGATCTTGTCCTCGCCGGGGTACGGCTTCGTCCACTCGTGCGTCTGGTACCACGTGAAGTGGTTCATCTGCGCGGGGTTCGCGAAGTCGGGCTTGGCGTCGGGCCCGGTCAGCCGCTGCTGCGACTTCCAGTCCTCCCACTTCGCCGCGACCTCCTGCTTGTCCGCTGGCACCTTCGCCGACGGAGCGGCCGCGGCACTGGGGTTCTGCGGCGCCGGAGTGTCCAAGCCGCAGGCAGGCGGGGTCTTCAGACCTGCGGTCAGCGAGGTCCGATTGGGCAGCGCGGTGAACGGCGTGAAGTCCGCGTTGTGGGTGAACGCCCCACGCATCGGGCTGGCCGCGCTGTCCTTCTGGTTCATCGGGTGGATCCCGAGGATCTGCTCGATGGTCCGGATCATCGTGATCTGCGTGTAGTAGTGGCTGTCGACGACGCCGCGCCTGGCCCAGGGACTGATGATCTGGATCGGGGCACGGTGGCCGTCGACGTGGTCAAGGCCGGCCTGGGAGTCGTCCTCGACCACGAAGATCGCCGAGTCCTTCCAGTACGGGCTGTGCGAGATCGTGTCGACGATCCTGCCGACCGCGAGGTCGTTGTCCGCGACCTGAGCGGCCGCGTTCGGCGGACCACCGGTGTGGTCGCTGGAGAGCCAGAACATGTTCAGGCTCGCCGGCCCGTTCTTCTCGAAGTCACGCTTCCAGATCTCGTACCGGTAGATGTCCGGGACACCGGTGTCGAACTTCGGGAAGCCGGGCACCGACACGTCGTTGAGCGACGGGATCGGCGAGGACGAGACCATGGAGTAGGCGGTGTCCTGCCCGGTCGCCGCCATGTTCCTGGTGTCGCAGTACAGGTTCTGCCAGCTCGCCCCGGCCGGCTTGGTCAGGAACTGGTGGAACTCGCCGAAGTCCCGCACGGTCTTCCCGGCCGCCTGCGCACCGGTCCAGATGAAGCCGGTCCGCTGGTGGCCGAGAGCGTCGTCCTCGGTGTCGTAGCTGCGGATGTACTCACCGGCCGTGGACTCGGTGTACTCCGGGTTGTCGGCCTGCATCAGCCAGTTGTGACCCTCGGCCGAGTTCGTGCCGATGTCGTACGTGTTGTCGTACAGCCCGAACTGCTGTGCCATCGCGTGCTGGTTCGGCGTCACGTTCTCGCCGAACTGCGCCAGCGTCGGATCGCCGTTCCCACGCGTGTCGTCACCGAACACCTGGTCGTAGGTCCGGTTCTCCTTGACGATCAGGAAGACGTGGCTGATCGTCGAGGGGTCACCGAGCCGCAGCGGGACCGGCACCGGCTTCGCGTCGCCCTTGCCCTCGGTCAGCGTGACCGAGCCGCCGTGCCAGCCGTTCTGGCTGAAAACCTTGCCGGTCTCGGACTTGATGACATCGTCGCTCGGCAGCGTGAACCGCTGCAGGCTCGACGTCGTGTCGTGGGTGCCGTGCGCGGCGCTGTTGGTGGCGCGGCGGGCGCCGATACCGCGGGTGTTGGAGACCAGCACGTCGTTGCCGACGGTGGTGATCTCCGCGGGGAAGTAGTCCGTCGGGAGCAGGCCGACGTAGCTGACCGGCTCCAGCGGGGTCGTGTACCGGTAGACGGCGACCGCGTTGGCGCGGCCGAGCGTCACCAGCAGGTGACCGTCGTCGGTGAGCGTCACCGCGTCGGGCTCGTAGCCCACCGTCGCCTCCGGCCACGGCTGGGTGGCGATGGTCTGCACGACCTTGTTGCTCGCGGTGTCGATGACCGACACGTCGTTGGTGGCGGTGTTGGTGACGAACACTGCCCCGTTCTTGGCGTACAGGGCGGTCGGGTGCAGACCGACGTCGATGCTCGTGACGGCGGCAGCCGGGTTCGCCAGATCGATGACGCTGACCGTGCCGGTGGTGGTGGCAGCGGTCACCGGGTCGGCCGGAACCTGCGTGTTGTAGGAGTTGATCGTGGTGTCGCCGGGCTTCGCCGGACTCCCGCCCTCGTTGCTGACGTAGAGCTTGCTGCCGACCGTGATCACGTCGCGTGGGGCGTTGCCCACGGCCCAGCTCTGCTGGACGGCCCCGGTCGCCGCGTTGATGGCGACCACCCGGTTCTGGCCGTTGACGGCGGAGTACACGGTGGAACCGTCGGGCGAGAACACCGCCTCACCCACCAACGCGCGCTTGACCCCGTCCTGCGGGATCCGGATGAACGTCGGGTTGGCGAGGGTGCCGTCCGGGTTCACGGTGAACTTGCGGTAGCCGTCGGCCTGGCCCAGCCACAGCTGCGAACCGTCGGGGGAGTACGTGGGGCCTTCCTGGCCCACGTCGTTGCCGCTGATGCGCACATTCGCCGCCGCGTTGTTGCCGACGAGCTGCTGCACCTTCCAGTTCTTCAGGTCCACGATGGCCAGGGCCATCCCACCGTCGGCCACCGAAGCCGCGATGTGGGTGCCGTCCGGGCTGACCGACGACGACATGATCTTGCCGTTGTTGACGACGAGGCGCTCGCCGATCGGGTTGATGTACTGGTCGTCGGACACGACCAGGCCCTGGTCGGTGGTCTGGCCGACCTGGTCGGTGCCGAACTGGTGCGTCTGGGCGAAACCGATGCCGCTGCCCGCGGCGACGACGACAGCGGTGGTGCCTGCCGTGACGAGGGGTATCCGGCGGCCGATGCTTCGACCGAGAAGGCTGGAATGGTCCTTCTCGACACGCCGACGGCGTGTTACCTGCATTGAGTTATCCCTTCCGGGTGGTGGGGAGCAGTTCGACGTTGCCGTCGAACTGCCAGAGCGGGTTCGGTGCGTCCCCGGTCGGGGTGCGCACCAGGAAGTAGCCGTTCACTTCCTTCGGTCCGTCGCCATCGGCCACGAACCGCCCGTCTGCGGTGACGTCGAGCTGGTAGATGGCCGTCCCTGCGGCCTCGACGTCGGGGAGATGCCAGGAGATGACGCAACGCCAGTCGTTGCCCGGCCCCTGGGCGGCGAGATTGCCGCCGCCCTTGTTGCACGTCGCCGTGGCCTGCAGCTGCGCTTCGGTGACGTCGGGGCGGTTGAGCTGCTGGGCCTGCATGCGGTAGAGGTGGGCGAATGCCGTGGCGACCGAGCGCTGCACTCTGTCCTGCTCGATCCCGGAGCCCGTCGCCGGGGTCGCCGCGGCGACGACCGCGACCGTCACGGCGACCAGCCCGACGAGCGGCAGGACTCCCGCAGTGACCGCGCGGCGCCCTGAACCGTCGTCGGTCAGGTTGGTGAAGTCGCGTCGCAGGAAAAGCACGTAAGCCAACGCTGTCGCGGTCACGGCCCACACCAGGCTGACCACGATGCCGATCAGGAGCGGGCCGAGCTGTGCCGGGCTGGTGAACAGACCGCTCCAGGCGATGAAGGCATAGCCGGGCAGCGCGACGCGTACGGCGACGGGCAGCGGCAGCATCTGGGCGAGCTGCATCGCGAGCGCGACGAGCGCGGGCAGCAGCAGTCCCATCGGGGACCGCCCCAGCGCGACGGACCCGAGTAATCCGATCGCGGCGAGGGCCAGGGTCGGGGCGAGTACGCAGACCCAGGCGAGCAGGCTCTTCCCGGCGGCGTCCGCCGGCGTCAACAGGTGGCCGTCGAGGCCGACAAGTGGCTGGTTGCCGACCGCCACGACCCCGCCGGCCGCGCTGGAACAGGCCAGCCCGGCCACGAGCAGCAGGATGACGGTGAGGCTGGACAATGCCTTCGCTGCGAAGATCCGGCGAGGCGACCGGACCGCCACGAGCAGGTGACGCCAGGTGCCGAGCCGGTCCTCGGAGGCGAACACGTCGCCGGCGACCACCGAGGTCAGCAGCGGGAGCGCCCAGGTGCCCGCGAAACCGAGCATCACGAGCGTTCCGGCCCACCCGGTGGCGTGCATCCAGCGACCGAAGAGGGTGTCGACGGGCAGCGAGCTCTGCTGGCTCACCGCCGCGACGAAGAGCGCCGGCGCGATCCAGCAGGTGAGGACCAGCAAGCGGATCCGCCATTGCGAGACCAGCTTGACCAGCTCGAAGCGGTAGCCGCGCGCCACCGAGACGCGGCGGGTACCGGCAGCGTGGGCGTCGGCGATGGTCGCGGTCATCGAATGGCCTCCTGCTGCTCGGTGAGGGCGAGGAACGCGGCCTCGAGCGGCGACACCACGGGTGCGAGCTCGCGCACCGCGATGCCCGCGTGCACGAGCCGCACCACCAGTTCGTCGAGGGCGGGCACCAGCGCGCGTACGACGAGCACCTGCGTGTCGTGCCGTGCCCCGGCGTCGTCGTCGACGTGGACTCCGGCCGTGTCGGCGGCCAGCCGGCGGGCGGCC
The DNA here is from genome assembly GCF_016802855.1 of Micromonospora sp. ATA51. NCBI lineage: Bacteria > Bacillati > Actinomycetota > Actinomycetes > Micromonosporales > Micromonosporaceae > Micromonospora > Micromonospora sp. ATA51. The sequence goes on from NZ_JAEVHJ010000001.1 coordinate 26,590, forward strand.
TGGGGGTCCGAGGTGCGTAGCCGGTAGTCGAGTTCACGGCTCTCGGCGGCCAGCTTGCTCAGCGGGCCGGAGAAGACGACCCGTCCGGTGGCGAGGATGGTGACCTCGGAGCACAGTGCCTCGAGATCGTCCATGCGGTGGCTTGAGAGCACGACGCTGGTTCCGTCGGTCGCGAGCCGGGTGAGGACACTGTGTACGTGTGTTTTGCCGGCCGGGTCGAGGCCGTTGGAAGGTTCGTCGAGCACGAGCAGCCGGGGCTTGGTGAGCAGGGCGGCGGCGAGCCCGAGCCGCTGACGCATGCCGAGGGAGAAGCCGCTCGCCCGGTCGTCGGCGACGTCGGTGAGCCCGACCTGGTCGAGCACGTCGTCGATTCCCGTTGTCCGCACGCTGTGGCCGCGGAGAGCGGCCAGGGCGGCGAGGTTCTGCCTGGCGGTGAGCGAGGGGTAGAGGCCGGGACCGTCTACGAAACCGGCGACACCGTCGGGAGCGGCGAGCGCCCGCGCGATCGGCGTACCCAGGATCTCGAGGTGGCCGCTGTCGGCGACGGCCAGGCCCAGCAGGAGGCCGAGCAATGTGGTCTTGCCGGCGCCGTTCGGCCCGACCAACCCGTGGATCTGCCCCTGGGTTACCTCCAGATCGATGCCGTCGAGTGCGACGACGTCGCCGAAAGACTTGGTGATCCCGCGAGCCCGGATTGCGAGGAGTGCGTCCATGAGCCCCTTCTTTCGTAGCCTTAAGCAACTTAGGGACGGCAGACAACGCGGGCAGGGACAGTTGGCTGAACGTTCATGGAACGGGAGACGACGGGGCATCCGCCGCGCCGAGGCCCCGCCGATGGCCGTCGATATTTAGAGCGTGAGGGCCGTACCTGGGAAGCGGCCAATCTGCCCGCAGTGGCCGGTGCCGCGGGAGCCAAGGCGTCCAGCTTGGTGACCTCTTCAGCGACCCGAGGGACTTCGTCTCTACCCGTCGACCGACTCAATGGGGTGCTCGGCGTGCGAGGGGTCACGACCGGTTAGCGCCCAAGGGGATCTGCAGGAATCCAGTCCTCGAGCTTGTCCTGCGCAGGGGCTCGCAAACCGGCAGCATCAAGTTGCGGGCCTCGCGTCGCATGTCGGGCCTGAGCCCCTGCGCCTGTACGTCCCGGCTCGCGCTGGCGTTCGCCCTTGTCGTGCGGACGAACGTTGCGGCCTGGCTTCCGGCTTACTGTCGATGGCACCCGGGCCAGCTGCCACCTAATCGCCGTCACTACCCTGTCCCGGGTGAGCGATCATGCCTGGTTGGCTGACACCCGAACCTCCTATGACACGGTCGCGGTCAGCTATGCCGCCCAGGTGCGTGAAGCTCTCGGTGGCGAGCCCTACCTGCGGGGGAGCCTGGCGACGTTCGCCGACATGATTCACGACGCCGGCGGTGGGCCGGTGGCCGACGTGGGCTGCGGACCAGGACACGTCACCGCCCACCTACGCGAGTTGGGCATCGACGCCTTTGGCATCGACCTCTCACCGTCGATGGTTGCGGTGGCTCGGCGTGACCACCCCGGCATGCGGTTCGAGGTCGGCTCGATGACGGATCTGGACCTCGCCGACGCCTCGCTGGCCGGGCTTCTTGCCTGGTGGTCACTGATCCACGTTCCCGACGACGCGGTGCGCCGAGTTCTGGCACATTTCCGGCGGGTGCTGCGCCCCGGCGGGCTGCTGCTGCTCGGCTTCCACGTCGGCGACGAAGCACGGCTGAAGACACAGGGCTACGGCGGCCATCCCATGAAGGTCTACGTCCACCGCCGCCAACCCAGCCAGGTGGCAGCCTGGCTGCGCGACGCCGGATTCACGGTCGAGGCTCAAACGCTGCTCGACCTGGACCAGAGCGTTCCAGGTGCCGTCCTCTTCGCGCGTCGCATGGCCGAGTGAGGTGACGCGGCCCTCCTGGAGAAGCCCGACGTGTCAGCCTGCGCCCTTCTACCTCAACGGGCCAGGGGTCGTTGGGCCTCGACCAGCACCTGGGAGCCTTCCAGCCGGTCCGGGAGGACCTTCAGCCCGACAATCACCATGTCGAACTGCTTCGGTCTGTCGGTGAGGGCCACCCGCCACGACTCCAGGCGTACCCGCTGCCAGTGTCGGAGGACGCTCGTGTGGCGCAGCCGGAGCCGGGCCGGATCATCGATGCCTACCGTCAGGCAGGCGCACGAGGTGGCAATGGCGACCGCATCTTCCTCGCTCAGATGCGACGTCCGGTCACGCCGGCGCTGGTCGATCCTGCTCGCCGTCGCGGACAGGCTGAGCTTCAGCAGGTCGAAGGCGGCGTTGCCCGCTCCACCGTTCGTGGCAGCCCCGTTGAGCAGAGCCACGACCTTGACCCAGTTGAGGTGCCGAGCCCCGGTCGGATTCCGGTCCTGCCGCAGGCGCAAGTTGGTGTTCAACGGGTCGAGTGAGTCGAACGGCTCATCCTGCCTGGCAGGCTCCAACCACCGAAGTTGTCGACCTTCGCCATCAGATACACCAGAAACGGTCCACCAACCAGCTCTGGATGATGCTGGCCGACGATCAATCCGACGGCCTCGCCAGCGGTCAGGCCCCGGAGGGACGTCAACGCAGGGCAACAGCTCACCCCGAACGCCAAGCACCATGAACTCCGGAAGAGCTGCGCCTTGGCCCATGCCACGCGTGGTCGCACTGATAGGCAACCTCGGTGGGCGGCAGCAGGTGCATACGAGAGCCGTGGCAACGCAGGTTAGAGGTGATTTCCCTCAGTGACGGTCGACGATCGAGGACGTAGCCCATCGGGTCCGGGGGATAGGGTGCGTCGGTGGAGGAACTGACACGCCTGTTTCGTCTGGCCGCTGACCACGCGGCGCAATACCGGCGGTCGTTGCCGGACCGGCCGGTCGGCGTGCCGATCGACCAGGCTGTGTTGACCGACGCGTTCTCGGGCCCGTTGCCCTCCGCCCCCTGCCCGCCTGAGCAGGTGTTGGCTGACCTGCTCGCCGCGGCCGAGCCCGGCCTGGTCGCCAGCGCCGGTCCGCGGTAATTCGGGTTCGTGGTTGGCGGCGGGCTGCCGGCGGCAACCGCGGCCGACATGCTCGCTGCCGGTTGGGACCAGCTTGCGTTCAACGCCGTCACGTCGCCGGCTGCCATCGCCGCCGAGGCTGCTGCCGGCAGCTGGCTGAAGGAGCTGCTGGGGATCCCTGCGTCGGCGTCGGTGGGTTTCGTCACTGGCGCCCAGGCGGCGAACACCGCCGGGCTCGCCGCCGCCCGGCACCAGGTGCTGGCCGACGCGGGTTGGGACGTAGAACGGCGCGGGCTGCCCGGGGCGCCGCCGATCCGCGTGATCACCGGGGACGAGCGGCACGGCACCATCGACCGGTCGCTGCGTCTGCTGGGCCTCGGGTTGGACGTGGTGGAGCCGGTGCCCACCGGGCCGAACGGCGCCATCGACCTCGGAGCGCTGCGGGCTGTGCTGCAAGCTGGCTCCCCGGCGCCCACCATCGTGTCTCCAGGCCGGCAACGTGAATACCGGCGCCTGCGACGAGCTGCGGGAAGCGTGCGAGCTGGTCCACCAGCACGATGGGTGGGTGCATGTGGACGGAGCATTCGGACTGTGGGCCGCGGCGAGCTCCGCCACGCGGCATCTGGTGGCCGGGCTGGAACTGGCGGACTCGTGGGCCTGTGACGGCCACAAATGGCTGAACCTCCCGTACGACTCGGCATTCGCGTTCTGCCGCCGGCCCGATGTGCATGCGGCGACAATGTCTTACGCCGCGGCGTACCTGGTCGGTTCCGGCGGCGCGCCGGTGGGAGCGGACCTCACCGCCGAGTCCTCGCGCCGGGCGCGGGCGTTCGCCGTCTGGGCCGGGCTGCGGGAGCTGGGCCGCGACGGGGTCGCGGCGCTGGTCGATCGCTGCTGCGCGCTGGCCCGCCGGTTCGCCGAGGGCCTGACCGCGGCCGGGTTCGAGGTGGCGAATGAGGTAGTCCTCAACCAGGTGCTGGTGGGCTTCGGCGGCGACGCGCGCACCGACCAAGTGGTGGCGGCGGTGCAGGCGGACGGCACCTGCTGGGCTGGCGGTACGACGTGGCGGGGGCGGCGACTGATGCGGCTCTCGGTGTCGAACGCCACCACGACGGTGGCGGACGTGGACCGGTCGGTCGCCGCGATCACCCGCCTCGCCGCCTAACGTCGACCACGCTCTATCCAGCACCGATCCCGGTGGATACCAGGCCGGCGAGGGGGCCTTCGGAGCGAGCTGTGCCGACGTTTTAGCAGGGCCTACCGGCGACGTAGCTGCAGTTTGAATTACACGTCTACTACTCCTGTTCCTGCAGCTGCGGCTTCAGCCATGGCTGACCCGCGGTGGCGTCCACCGGCCGCTCCGCATGGACTGCGCGTCCTGCCCGTGCTGGCGCCTCTTGCAGACCGCCCGTAATCGTTCCGGGTGTTGTTGGCTCTTGGCCGCCTCGCACCGATCGGTCAACTTTCTCGAATCGTCACGTCGGTCGAGTTCATGCGGCGCGTCCGGATGAGTCCGGCAGATGATCAGTTGCGATCACCATTTGTGATCTTGAGCCGATGAGAGAGCGATCCCGCCGGTCACCTCGACCAAGCCTGGCCGGGCTGCGGTCACGGGGAGCGCTACCTCTACCTACTGATCAGCTCTGCTCAGATCTGGGGCCAAATCGAGGTCACCGACGAGTGAGTCCGGGGCCCGCATGCGCCACGCGTCGGTGATGAGCTCCCGTAGACGGTCGACGCTCACCTGCGTCAACCGCAGCATGACCAGGGGCAACCCGTCATACGCGGGCGTGGTGAAGAAAACCTCGGGCTCGCCGAGGAGTAACGCCTGCTTCTCCGCTTCGTCGCCGACGTATAGAACTGCGATATCGGTCCGGATGAGGCGCGACGTACCAGCTCTGCGCTCCGGGTAGGACCAGACAAACCCTTTGTCGGCGACTCGGAAGTCGAAGCCGTCACTGTCGATCTCGACCACGTGAGGCAGCGCCACCGCCAGCTGACGGACATCGTCGGCGTCAGCCATCGAGGTCGCTCCAGGACACCGCCCCCTGCATCCGTACAGCCTAACCGCCGACGCCGCGCCGCCGGCGCTCGACAGCGAGACGACCGGCCGGCACCGACAGAGCTACCTGTCGCTCGCCATGGAGTTCGGGCGTACGCGGTGATCCAAAGGCGGACGGGTCGGGCGTTCAGGCGGCTGGGGCTGGCAGACGGCGCGACGGCGCCAGGATTCCTGTTTGACGCGATCCGCGGTGTCGAGGGGCACATCCCGAACAATCCGATCGTCATCATGCTCGCCGTCCTGCTCGCCGGCATGACTGTCGGGGGATCAGGTTGGGCAGGGCTGCCGCTCATCGGCTCCCTGTCGGAGGCGCTCAGCCCTCACGCCGGAGTCGACACCGCCACGCTTGCCGCCATCGCGCGAAACGGCGCATAGGGGACCGGAGGCGGCACGCTGGTCATCTGGTCGTCGCTGATCGCCGTTGCGACCTTCTGCGGGGTGTCCGGCCGCAAGTTTGTTCCTGCCTGTGATCACAGACTCGTCGTCAGTGCGGTAGTCCCCGCGATCATCTGGTGAGGCTCCGGGGTCATCCGAGCGGGACATGCCGGCACTGCTGTCACGGTGTACCGTGCGGCAGCGCCGGCATCACGACGAGCATCGGTCATCAATTGAGCTGGACGGTCGTCTCCTGCTGGGGGCGCAGCACGACCGGTCCGAGGAGTCCCGACTGCTGTCCCGCGCCGTGGGCGTTGGCCGGCGTGTTGGCCACCGTGACGTCGATCCGGTTCTCCCCCACGTGCAGGAGGTCGGTGACGTCGAGCCGGTAGGGCTCCCACATCAGGCGGCCGGCCTGCGTACCGTTCACGGCGACGTGGGCGACGTCCCGGACGCTCCCGAGGTCGAGGATCAGACGCCGCCCCGAGGCCAGATCCTGTGCCGAGAGACTGACGTTCTTCTCGTACGTTGCGTCCCCGGAGTAGGAGCGGTCGACTTGCGTCCACGACCCCAGGGGCCGCTCGGTCCATTGCGCATCGGGCTGGTCGAAGCGGAAGCGCCAGGGACCGTCGAGCGCGATCGGCGCAAAGGATCCCTCGACGTGCAGGCTGCCCGTGTACCTCCGCGGGCCCTCGGCGCCTACCAGCGTGAAGTCGCCTGGCCGGTCGGCGATGACGGTGGCCTGGAGCGTGTCCCGATCAGTCGTGCTGACTGAGCTGGCTTCGAACGGGGACTGCACCAGATGTGGCGCCGGCGGCTGGCCCCGGAACACCACGGCCAGGGCCTTCGTCGGCTCGAGGTGCAGCGGCACGGAGGTGGCCTGGCTGCCGGGTGTCGCGTCGAACCGGGTCGCGACGCGGTGGGAGCCGTCGTCGGGATCCCAAATCTCCGGCGTACCCATGATCGGGAAGGCGGCGGTGGTGTCCACCGCCTTGGTGCCCTCGTTCATGAGGATGAACACCTGGTCCGGTCCGTGCTTCACCCGCAGCACGCGGGTGTCGGGGCTGGCGGGCTGGAGCTGCGCGGCGGGTGCACGGGCCCCGTCGAGCGCCCGCCGGAGGTCCGTCGTGGTGGAGACGAACTCCGCGTGGCCGGACCCGACCCGATGGTCGGTCGGCTGCGGGCGGGCGGGGTCGGTGCCGAACAGGCGGATGAGCGCCGTCCGCAGGGCCTCGTCCTGGCCGTCGGCCTCATGAACAGGGAGTTCCCCGTAGGCGATGACCGTGCCTCCGGCACGGGCGAGCTCGTCGAGGCGGGCGACGGCCTTCACGCTCATCGTTGGCGCCGGCGGCACCACCACGACCCGATAGGACTGCTGGCCCACCGTCAGCGCACGGTCGCTGACAACTGCCTGGCGATTCATCGCGGGGTCCCCGTTGAGGTAGGCCTCGTCGAGGATGTCGAAGTCGACCTGCGCGTCCTCCATCGCGTACGTGACGGTGCGGAACTCGTTGTCGAGCGCGTCGCCCGTCTCGGTTCGCTGCCAGGCCTGTGCCGCGGTCTGGGGATGCAGCAGGGCGGTGGGCGCGTTCGCCTGCCCCCGCGTCAGCTCCATCACCCGGCCAGTCCAGTCGACGACGCCGTCCATGGAGTTCCACCATGGGTTCGTGGGCTGAAGCGGCGGGGGATAGCGCACGCTGTCCGGGTTGGACCAGTACGCGTGCAGCACCGTCAGGTTGACGCCCCGCACGCCCATCGCGCCGTTGACGTAGCGCGCCAGCTGCGGGGTGACGCCCCAGCCGTAGGCGCCGAGGTTCTCGTGCAGGATTCGGCTTGCGCCCTGTTGATGCCCGTCGCTGGTGATGTAGCGCGGGACCAGGTTGCGCAGCCCTGGCGCCACCCTCCCGCTGATGGCATCGCCGCCGGGCACCTGGATCCACTGGTTGTCCTTGTGGATGTCGCCCGTCTCGCGGAGCATCCAGGCTGGTGGGCGATCGTCGGACAGGGGGTTGGAGATGATCTGCGTGCCGTGCGCGCGAGCCCAGTCGCCCTGCTGCTTGTAGTACGCCTGCGCGAGCGCGTCACTGGCGGCGTTCGAGAGCACGCCCCGCAGGCGGCTGCCGGCAGGGCCGTAGTCGCCGAAGGTGGCGGCCAGCGCCTGAGCCGGCGTCGCACCGGCGTGGGCGAGGTTGCGCCCGACCAGGTCGGACCACGAGGGCTCCGCGCCGTACCCGGTGGCGATCCGCGGCTCGTCGTCCCAGAGCCCGCGGACCACACCCGCGTCGAACGCCCAGGCGAAGCGCCGGTAGTACTCGTCGTGGACCACCTGGATGTAGCGCCTGATCGCCTCCTCGTCGAACAGGTTCAGGTACCCGTCCCCGCCGAAGTCTGTGCGGGCGTGGTGGAGGTAGTACTCAACTTGATAGTCGCCCTCCGGGACGCTCCACGGCGTGCCTGCGCGGAAGCGGTCGGTGAGGTCGACGAGTCCGGCGAGGTCCGGCTTGCCGTCGCGCACCGGCAGCGCAGCCACGGCGACGACGTTGTCGGCCGGCGCCGGAGTGGCGAAGTCGCTCAACGCCGACTCCGAGTCGAAGGTCTGCGAGTGCAGGGTCGTGCCGTCCGGTGCGGTCACGCGCAGGTTGTCGAAGGTGGCCGACTCGTGCTGGGTGGTTGCTTCCCGGAAGCCGATCGTGCCGTGCGCGTAGGTTGCGTCGGTGGTCTCGTCGACGACCATGCCGTCGATCGAGGTGACGACGTGGTCGCCCTCGACGCGCGTCTCGACGTGGTACGAACGGCCGCTCACCACGTTGAACGGCAGCCGCATCACCCGGGTTGAGACGTACGCGCCATTCTTGTAGATGATCTTCGTCAGGTTTCCCCCCGCGGCCCCCGCGTGGGGATAGTTGCCGAGCAGGTACATGTAGCCGTTCGCGGTGTCCTGGGCGCGGTAGACCCAGCCGGCCTGCGCATAGCTGCGGCCACCAAGCGATGCCGTCTGGAGTGGCTGCGCGTCGAAGGAGAACGTGTAGTCGGTCCAGTCGCTGCCGCGGCCCAGTAGCGTGACGTAGCCCCCGTCCACCTTCAGGCGGCCGTCGGACACGCTGAGCGCGGCGGGGATCAGCCCGGGAAACCGCCCGCGGACGTCGAACGATCTCGGTCCTGAAGCCTCGAGCTCGCTCCGCGCGATGCTCTGCGCGCGCAGCTCGGGATGCGGTTCGTAGACGCGGTCGCCGATCGTGCCGCCGTTCACCACATAGCCAGCGGCGCGGCCGCTGGGGAAGCTGCGGTCGTTGTACAGCCACACCTTCATGCCCGTCCGCTGCGCCTCGCGCAGGGCGTGCCCGACCATCGCGAACCAGCCCTCGGTGAAGAAGGCGGGGTTCAGGGACGAGGTCGCGTCGGGGAAGATCACGACCTCGCTGAGGCCTTCGCTGCGCATGTCGGCCAGTTGACGGTCGACGAGGTCCTCGGTGATGGTCCCGTTCCAGAACCAGAGCATCGTGGGCTTGCTGTCGCCCGCTGGATTCTCGAAGCGGGCCGCCGACAGTGCGGCTCCCGCTTCGGTTTCCGCTTGCCGCGTCCCCACTTGCGCCGGCTGGTCGCTGCGGGCGAGTGCCTGCAGGGGGGACGCGGCCACGATGAGCAGCGCCGTGAGGACGCCCACCACTTTCGACAGATGCCTGCCTCGATGAGCGAAATGCTTACTGTTGTGTGGACCGGCCACGCCGACCCCTCCTCATGATCGAGTTGCGCGCGACGGTAATCGAAGGCGCCACGCACGGTGGCGAATTGCGCAAAGGGCTACCACTTCGCGCTGCGAGCTGAATCGTTTCAACAGTGGTTGCCTCGTGAAAGTGGGTCCGAGCTTCAGTGCGGGTCAAGAGTCACATCCTTCGTGCTCTGCCACGTGACGCGCCGATCGCCGCACTCACTCGTACGCTTCGAGCTCCATGATCCTGCTGTACCCGTGGTCATTGGTGTCGTGAACGATGATTCGCACTGCGCTCGCCGTCGTTGCCGCGAACGTCGACTCGACGACGCCCGCCGTGTTGCCCCGCACCTCCGCCGCCGTCTGCCAGACCCCATCGACCTGCAGCTGAACCTCGTAGTCACGCAGGCCCCAGCTGGCCGCCGGGTACTGCCGGCTGTCCAGCGTGAAGACCTTTACCCGCCCGAGCCGCACCGGACGCTCCCACGTGGCGGTGAGCGAATCGGGGAACTCGCCGGCCGTGCCGTCGTTCCAGCCGCCCGCACCGTTGTTCCACTGTTCGGAGTCGGTGTTCCCGTTGTTCGCCAGCGACGGCGAGGAACTCGCGTGCGTGCTCGACGCGGACATCGTGGCGACCCGCACCCAGTTGTCGGTCGCCAGCAGGGCCACCGTCAGGGACTCGCCGCCCACCTCGAAGGTCAGCGTGCCGTCCGGCGCGCCGCGATCCCGCACGACCGTCACCGGGACCTCGAGCGAACCGCCGGCGGGCACGGTCGCCTGCTCGGACTGCACCGTCACCCGATAGCCCTGGCTGGCGCTCACCGCCGGCCGGACGACCGAGTCGGCGTCGTGATGTTCTGCAAGGTGAACACCACCGAGGCCGGCTCCGCGGGCAGCGTGAGCACGTCGTGCGCGGAGGCACCCGCCACCACGACCGGGGGCAGGACCGAATCCGGATCCACCATGGCGAGCGCGTTCAGGTGCCAGTACTCGCCGGGGATGCCGGACAGGCGGAGGTCCACCGTCTTGCCGGACGGCCCGCCGTCGAGTGTGAAGGTCAACCAATCGAACTCGTTGCCCGCGAGCACCCGGCTGCGGGCCAGCTCAACCCCGTTGACGCTGACGATGGTCGGCTGTGAGCGGACGACATCGCCGACGAGCAGGTACGTCGGATACGAGCCCGGCGGGACGGCGATGCGCAGGGTGCGGGTGGGGACGTCGGCGCAGAAGTCGCGCCGCAACGCGTCGAGGGCCGATCCGCGGTCGCGCTGCTGAGGTGGGATGCCCACCCAGCCGAAGCCGCGCTGCGCGTCCCAGGCTGTCTCCGGGCTCAACCCGGCGTAGCCGGGCAGCAGTGGGCTGGACTTGGAGCCGGCGTCGAGGGCGCGTACGCACCTCCGGCCGACCGGCGCCACGACCAGGGACGTGTTAGTACCTCCGAGGACGGGCAGACCACCCGCCTGCACGTCGGCGCTGACGGAGACGATCGCCCCGACCATGGGTGGGATCACCGGCAAATCGACCACCTCGAACTGCCGGGACTCGATCGCCCTGGTCGCCGCTTGGGCTGTCCAGCCGGCGGGGGTGCTCACCCGCGCCGTGACCTCGAGCGGGCCCGGCGATGCATTGCCGATCTCCACCGGAAGGCGGTTCGGCCACCCGCCCAGAACCAGCTCCGCGCCGGGATCGGCGAGCTTGACCTGCACCCACGAACGGCGTTCGTCGAGCAACCGGCTCAGCCGGAAGAAGTAGGCGACGATGGTGTCCCGCCACAGCGTGGCATGGGCGATCTGCGCGACGAAACGCTCCGCCACCTCCGCGTGCCGCCGGCTGCCCACCCATGGTTCGACGCCGTCCCACGCGCGGTGTTCGCCAGCGGCTGCCGCGAGCCCCTCGAAGTGGGTGTCGTAGATGTGTTGGGCCACGGTCTTGCCCGAGTGCAGCCGGTGGGCGTACGGCACGCGGTGCATGAACAGCAGCAACTCGTCGGGCACGGACTCGAGGGACTCGTAGATCTGGTTCCACGGCTCGCGGTAGAGGCCGGTGAACCCGGTGCCGGTCGCGACCGTCCGGTCAAACCCCACAGAAGTACCGTCGGCGATCTGCGCGCTCGCCGGGTCGGGGTTGTAGTGGTCGCCGTTGCCGGCGACCAGGTTCCCGATGCCCAGCGGCGACGTGTAGTCCTCGAACGTCGCCCACGACCCGAACAGCATCGCGGTCAGCGGCTTGACCAACTGCGGGTGCGAGCCGAACGTCATCCGGATCCACTCGTCGGTGATCTGTTCCGCGGAGAGGCTGGGATCCCAGGCGAGGCGCCCATAGCCGTACGCGTTTGCGCCCGCGAGGTGGTGGCCCGTCCAGTTCCGGTCGTCGCCGAAGTTGGAGACGCCGGCCAGCCCGCCGTGGACCGACCCGCCTACGACGCGCGCCACCGTCGTCCCCGCCCCCTTGGCGTACGTGTCGAAGGTCAGGACGCTCTTCCACCACGGCACGAGGTAGCACAGGTGGGTGGCGTGGCCGGTGTGCTCCTGGGTGACCTGCAGCTCAAGGGTCATGTTGGTGCGGGGCATGGCCCCGAAGAGCGGGTGCACGGGCTCGCGGACGTGGAAGTCGACCGGGCCGTACTTCGCCTGCACCACGGCGTTGTCTGCGAAGCGGCCGTCCAGGGGGAGGAAGGTGCGGTAGGCGTCGGTGGAGACGTCGCCGTCGCTCAGGTCGTACACGAACGCCCGCCAGATGACCAAGCCGCCGTGCGGTGCGACGGCTTCGGCTATCACGTTGGCGCCGTCCGCGTGCGTGCGGCCGTACTCGGCCGGACCCGGCTGCCCCTCGGAGTTGGCCTTCACGAGGAACCCGCCGAAGTCCGGGATCTTCCCGTACACCTCCGCGGCCTTGTCGCGCCACCAGGCCTTGACGCGGGGCTCGAGCGGGTCGGCGGTCGGCAGCCGGTCGAGGACGATCGGGCTGGCGAAGTTGGCCGAGAGCATCAGGGTCACGCCCCACGGCCGCATTGCGTCGGCCACTGCGGCCACCTCGTCCAGCATTTTCGCCGTCAGGAACTGCGGGTTCGCGTTGACGTTGTTGACCACCGTCCGGTTGATTCCCAGCGACGCCAGATACCGCGCATAGTCGCCGACCAGCGGTGACAGGCCGGGCACGGACCACTGGAAGATCGACCCGCCGGAGTACCCGCGCTCGACGGTGTCGTTGATGTTGTCCCAGTGACTGAGCAGCCGCAGTGGGTTCGTCGGCCGGTCCCGGACGTCCAGCCGCTCGACCGGCTGCTCGGTCTGCAGCAGCCGCAGAAGGTGGAATGCGCCGTAGAGCACGCCGCGGTCTCCCGTGCTCGCCACCACCACGATGTCCTTGCCGCCGCCGCGGACCCGACGCAGCACGAAGCCCTCCGGACCGAACTCGTCAAGCTCCCCGGCGGGCAGCAGATCGCGTACCAGGGCGGAGCTGCTCGGGGTGCCCAGCACCACGGCACCCCGCTCGGACGGCTGGTCCGCGGTCGGGATGTCGCGGTCCAGCAGTCCGCTGAGGCCCCGCGTCAGCTCCGCCGCCGCGGATTGCAGCACTGGCGACTTGCCCTGCCGTACGACGTGCGTGAACGCCAGGGTGTATTCCGTACGTCGGCCCGGGTTTCCCACCGGCCGATACCGCAACCAAAGCTCGTACCCGTCCTCGGCCGGATCGAGCTGGGGCAGTTTCGCCGCCGGCTGGGCTTGCGCCGCCAGCGCCTGCGAGGGCAGCAGCCACGCGCCGGCCACGGCGCCGGCGCCTGCCGTCAACAGCTGTCGCCTGGTCAGTCCCGACATCGCCTCTCCTCGTCTAGGTCCTTCCTCAAGGCCGTCGTCGGGCGCTCTGACGCGGCTGGATGCGATGGGCAGGCGTTGAGCCGGCGACCGGTCGTCCTCATCACTCGGCCCGCTGCAGGACGAGCGCCACCAGCCGCCAGTAGCCGTCCCGCTGGGAGCCGATTAGTTCCAGGTCGGCGGTCCGGCCGTCCGCGCCGCCGTCCAGCCGGAACGTGAACCAGCGGAACTGCCCCTGCGGGATGATCTCCGCGCCGGAGGAGCCGAGATCCTGGGAGTTCTCGCGGATCGTCGTCGTTCCCGAAGGCGCGAACGCATCGCCCGTCAGCACGTGCACCTGGTGTACGCCGGGCGGCACCGCGACCCGTAGCACGTACGGTGCGTCCCGTCCGAGCGTGAGGTCGCGCCGGAGATCGTCGAGGAGATTGCGGTCGCGGAAGTCAGGCGTCCGGCCGACCCAGCCGTATCCGCGGGCCGGGTCCCAGGCGTCGTCGGGTGCCAGGCGCTGGTACGTGGCCAGTACGGGGCTCGCCGAACTGCCGGCGTCCAGCGCGAGTGGTACCGCGTCGCCGGGTGGCACCGCGACCACGGACAGGGACCGCTCGCCGTCTCCTACCTCTGCCTCGGAGGTCACCCGGACGCGTATGGTCGCGATCGTGGGGACCAGTGGCGGCGTGACCGTGACCCGCACGGTCTCCTCCGTGCCGGCGGGCAGCACACAGGACAGCGGTTCGGTGGCCCAACCATCCGGCACGTCGATCTCGATCGTGACCGGAACGGGCTCGTTGCCGGTGTTGGCCACCGACACGGCGACCTCTGCCGGCCGGCCACCCAGCCAGGCCAGTTCGGCCTCGACGTCGGTCAGCACGGCCGGGGGCAGGACCGAGGCGGGATCGACGATGACGAGCGCACACAGATGCCAGAACTGGTCGGGAACGCTGTCGAACGTCAGGTCGACAGTGCGACCGCTCGCGCCGCCGTCCAGCGGGAACCGGACCCAGGCGAACGACCCGCCGGGGAGTTGCCGGCTCTCGGCCACCCGCTGTCCGTCGGCAGCGATGAAGGTCGGGTAGGAGTCGGGCCCGCCGTCCCCGACGAGGACTGCGACGTCGTGCCGCCCGGCCGGGATCGCGATCCTGAGCGTACGGGCCGGGTAGTCGCCGCAGAAGTCGCGCCGCAGCGCGTCCCACGCTCCTCCCCGGTCACGATCCTGGGGAGCGCCCCCGACCCAGCCAAACCCACGCTTCGGATCCCACGCGGTTGCCGGCGTCAGCCGCTGGTAGTCGCGGACAAGCGGGCTGCTGGACGAGCCGGCGTCGAGCGCAAGCAGGCATCGCCTGGCCGCCGGAGTCACCACGAAGAGCTTGCCCGTGTTGCCGAGCGTTTCCAGTGCGGTGGGCTCGACGGCGAGGTCCAGGGTGAGGAGGTCCGGGGTGAGGGGCGGCTGCACCGGCAGCTTCAGCGTCGCGAAGTCGGTGGACGGGACGACCCGCTCGCCGGACGACGCTTTCCAGTCGTCGCCTGGAACCACCACGGTTGAGCGGACGGTGAGGTGTTGGCCGGTCGCGTTGCCGATCTCGACGGGCAACCGGTTGGGCCACCCGCCGAAGAGCACGGCCGACGCTCCGCTGAGATCCGCCTGCAGCCAGCCGCGGCGCTCGTCGAGGATCCTGCTGTAGCTGAAGAAGAACGACACGACGGTATCGCGCCAGAGCCTCGCATGTGCCATCTGGTCGTCGAACGTCTTCCGTACGTCGGCGTGTCGCTGCGGGTCGACGTAGGGGGCGATCCGCAGCCAGGTATCCCGCTGCCTGAGGGCTCGACGGAGACCATCGAAGTGGCTGTCGTAGATGTGCTGAATCACCGTCCTGCCGGACTGCAGCTTGTGCGTGTACGGAACCTTGTGCATGAAGAGCAGGAGTTCGTCCGGGACCGAGGCCAGCGACTCGTAGGTGTCGGCCCAGTGTTTGTGGTAGAGGGCGGTGTACCCGGTGCCGGTCGCCGTCGTCCGGTCGAAGCCGGTGCCGGTCGCGTCGGTGTAGTGGGACAGGTTGAGCGTCGACCGGGGGTCCGGATCGAAGTGCGCGCCCAGCGGGTAGGTGAGATAGCCGATGCCGAGCGGCGACGTGTATTCCTCGTACGTGCGCCACGACCCGAGCAGCATGTCGGTGAGAGCCGCGACCAGGGGCGGGTACGTCCCGAAGGTCATCCGCACCCACTCCCGCGCGATCTCCTTCGCGTCGAGCCGCGGGTTCCAGGCGAGTCGGGCGTAGCCGTGGGTATTGGCGGCCCCCAGTTGATAGCCGGTCCAGTCCCGGTCGTCACCGAAGTTCACCACCCCGGCGAAGCCGACGTTCGTCTGGCCGTACGCGCTGCCGTCGACGATCCGGGCCACGGTGCTGCCGGGCCCCTGCATGCGGGTGTCGAAGTCGAGGACCTCCTTCCACTGCGGAACCAGGTAACACAGATGAGTGGCGTGGCCCGTGTACTCCTGGGTGATCTGCAGCTCGATCATCTGGTTCGTCTTCGGTAGCGCACCGAACAGCGGATTCACCGGTTCTCGGACCTGGAAGTCGATCGGCCCGTTCTTGGTCTGGACCGCGACGTTGTCGGCGAAGTCGCCGTCCAGCGGTGCGAAGACCCGGTGCTGGTACTCGGCCCAGTCGCCGAACCCCTCGTGGACGAACGACCGCCAGATGATGATGCCGCGGTGTGGCGCAACGAGGCCGGCGAGCATGTTGGCGCCTTCGGCGTGGGTGCGTCCGTAGTCCAGCGGGCCGGGCTGACCTTCGGAGTTGGCCTTGACCAGGAACCCGCCGAAGTCGGGTATCGCGTCGTAGATCTCGGCCACCTTGGCCCGCCACCATGCCTGGACGCGGGCGTCAGCGGGGTCGGCGGTCCTGATCGGGTCAGCGTCGTCCGCCGTGAAGATGATGGGGCTCGCGTAGTTGGCGGAGAGGTAGAAGGTGATGCCCCACTCGCGGAGCAGCCCGGCCAGGGCTGCCAGGCCCGGAAGGCGGTTCGAGGCCAGGAACCGCGCGTCCGCGTTGACGTTGTTGACGACCGTGCCGTTGATCCCGACCGAGGCGAGCGCTCGCGCGTAGTCGGTGTAGCGCGGATCCAGCGTCGGGAGCCCGTCCCAGTTGAAGATCGAGCGGCCGGCGTACCCGCGCTCCACCGACCGGTTCAGGTTGTCCCAGTGGTTGATCAGGCGTAGCGGGCTCGCTGGGCGATCCCGCACGTCCAGCCGGCCGATCGGCTGCTCGGTCTGGAGCAGCCGCAAGAGATGGAAGGCTCCGTACAGAACGCCACGCTCGCCGGCGCTGGCCACGACGGTGACATCCTCGCCGCCCAGGCCGATCCGCCGCAGCACATATCCCTCAGGGCCCAGCTCGGCCAGCTCATCGGCGGGTATCGCGGACCGGATCAGCGGCGAGCTCTCCGGCGTACCCAGCACGACGGTCCCCGGCCGGGTTGGTGCGGATGTTGCCGGGACGCTCCGGGCCAGCAGCCCCGCCAGGCCGCGAACCAGCTCCGATTCCGCAGCCCGCAGCACCGGTGTTTCGCCCTGGCGGACGATCTGAGTGAACGCCCGCTCGTACTCGAGTCGGCGTTCACGATGAGCGACGGGCTGATACCGCAGCCATAACCGATAGCCGTCCTCGAGTGGCAACTGGTCCTCGACGGGGCTGGCGTAGGCGGGTCTCGTCTGCGCCTCCGCGGCCAACAGGTAGGCGCTGAGGACGCCTCCGCCGCCGGCCTTCAACAGCGCCCGACGCGATATGCCCGGCATGCGGCCCTCCTTCAGCAGGTGCTGGCAGGGGAGAGGAAGAGCTACTGCAAGCAGTCTGAAACCGTTTGCGATGTTCAGACCACATCAGACGCGTGGCAGAGGGTCAATGTGTTTCGTAGCTGAAACTTGTTTCAGTCGTCGTCGATACGCCGCGGCGCGGGCGGCCGGATAGCACGTGGCCGGTGCCACCGCACTCTTGGCCGTCAGGCGGGGTGCGGAGTGGCAGCCGCGCCCTCGGGGCTGGGCCGGCGGTGCCGCGGCCGCCGGCCGATCGTCCGGTCGCTCGAATCCCGTACGACCAGTTCCGGATCGAAGACAACCTGCCGGTGCTGGTGGCTGCTGTCCTCGGTCGCCTCCTCGATGAGCAACTCCGCGGCGGTCCGTCCAAGCAGATGCCGGGGCTGGCGAACCGAGGTGAGTGGCACTGCGGCGGCGGCGGCGAAGTCGATGTCGTCGTAGCCGACGATCGCCACGTCGTGCGGAATC
This sequence comes from Micromonospora sp. ATA51, assembly GCF_016802855.1. Lineage (NCBI taxonomy): Bacteria > Bacillati > Actinomycetota > Actinomycetes > Micromonosporales > Micromonosporaceae > Micromonospora > Micromonospora sp. ATA51. Next base: position 43,836 of record NZ_JAEVHJ010000001.1, read on the forward strand.
CGCACGCCGCGGCGGGTCATCTCCTGAAGTACGCCGAGAGCGAGCAGGTCGTTGGCGCAGAACACCGCGGTCGGTCTGGGCATCGCCCCGGCGAGGCGGGCGGCGGCGTCCCGGCCGGCGGCGACGTTGAGGGCGCTGGTTTCGACGATGTGCAGCTCGCCCGGGTCCCGGCCGGCGGCCCGCATCGCCTGGAGGGCGCCCTGTTGCCGCTCCTGTACCTGGCGGATCGTGAAGGGTCCGCCGACGAACGCGAGGTGCTTGTGCCCCTGCGCGAGCAGGTGTCTCACCGCGAGTTCGCCGCCGAGGACGTCGTTGACGGCGACGGAGCATTGCGTGTCGTCGGTCGCCCGGCGGTCGAGCAGCACGATGGGAGTGCCGCGCTCGCGTAGATGCTCCAACCGGTGAGTGGTCGTGGTCACGGGGGTGATCAGGATTCCCTGCACCCGCTGCTCTTCGAGCAGGTCCAGGTAGCGGGACTCCTTGGCGGGGTCGTCGTCGCTGTTGCAGAGGATGACCGCGAGACCCGCGTCGTTGGCGCTGTCTTCCACACCGCGTGCGACGTCGGTGAAGAACGGGTTGGCGACGTCGAGGACGACAAGCCCTATCGTGCGGCTGTGACCGGCGCGCAGGTGTCGGGCGGACTCGTTGCGGACGAAACCGAGATCGCGGATCGCGTCGAGCACCCGCCGGCGGGTGACGTCGGCGACGATGTCGGGACGGTTGAGGACGTTGGAGACCGTGCCGACGGAGACGCCGGCCATGCTCGCGACGTCACGGATGCTCACTGGCGGTCGGTTCACGTCGTCCTCGTCTCGTCGGCGCCTGCCGTTGCCGGGCCGACCCTTGGCGTTGATTCAAATGTGCTGATCAAGTGACGCCCCCGTTTCGAGTCGATGTCAGAGCGATGACGTTGTGACTCTTGACACGTGCCGGAGGTCGGCTCTAGCTTCACAGCGTAGCGGTCGTTGAAACGATTCACCACCACTCCACATCGTTGGTTGGAGCCCGCCGAATGAGCCCTTCAGTGGATACCGCCCAGGCTCCCGTGCTGGAGGTCTCCGGCCTCACCGTCGAGTTTCCGGGGGTGCGCGCGCTCGACGGAGTCGACCTCGACATCCGCGCCGGCGAAGTGCATGCCCTGGTCGGGGAGAACGGCGCCGGCAAGTCGACCCTGTTGAAGGTCCTCGGCGGGGTCTACACACCCAGCGCCGGCACCGTGCGGCTACGCGGCGAGGTGTACGCGCCGCGACGGCCCAGTGATGCGCACGCCCACGGCATCGCCGTGATCTACCAGGAGTTCACCCTCTTCCCCGATCTCACGGTCGCGGAGAACGTTTACGCGGGACGCGAGCCGCACTCCCGCTGGTCCCGCGGGATCCGGTACGGCCAGATGCGTGCCGGCTGCCGGGAACTGTTCGGCATCCTCGGGGTCAACATCGACCCCGATGCCCGGGTCGCCGATCTCAGCGTCTCCGAGCAGCAGCTCGTCGAAATCGCCAAGGCACTCGGCGCCGACGGTCAGGTCATCGTCATGGACGAACCGACCGCAGCACTGTCCAAGGAGGAAGTCGAGCGGCTGCTCGATGTGGTCCGCCGTCTCCGCGACGAGGGCCGCTCGGTGGTCTACGTGAGCCACCGGCTGGAGGAAGTGTTCGCCGTTGCCGACCGAGCGACGATCCTTCGCGACGGGCGCCTCGTCCGCACCCTCGCCATCGCGGCCACCGACGAGGACAAGCTGGTCCGACTCATGGTCGGGCGGGACATCGATTCGGTCTTCCACCGTGAGGCGGTGGCGGAGGGAAGGGTCGTCCTGCGCCTCGACAGCGTGAGCGCCGGCCGGCACCTGCGCGATGTCAGCCTCGACGTACGGGCGGGGGAGGTCGTCGGCATCGGGGGCGTGGCGGGTGCCGGTCAGGCCGAGCTCACGCAGGCGGTCTTCGGCGCGCTGCCGCTCCGCGCGGGGCACATGGAACTCGACGGTCAGCGCTTCGCTCCGTCGACCCCGGCGGATGCGCTGGCGGCGGGTGTCGGCTTCCTCCATGAGGACCGCAAGCATGCGGGCATCCTGCCCGACCTGTCGGTGCGCCAGAACCTCACGGTGACGGTGCTGGACCGGCTCCGCCACGGGTTTGCCCGCCTACTCTCCCGACAGGCGGAGGAGCGCACCTACACCGAGTACGGCAGCCGGCTGCGAGTGCGCGCGACCGGGCCCGAGCAGCTCATCAGCGAGCTCTCCGGTGGCAACCAGCAAAAGGTACTGCTGGCCCGGGCCCTCGCGCCGGGCGGGCGGGTCCTCGTCCTCAACGAGCCCACCCGCGGCGTGGACATCGGCGCCAAGGCCGAGATCCACGCGCTCATCAACGAGCTCACCGCCGCGGGTGCGGCGGTCATCATGGTCAGCAGCGACCTGCCGGAGCTGCTCGGTACGAGCGACCGTGTCGTGGTGCTCTCCAGAGGACGCGTCGTGGGGGTGCTCGAGGGCCAGGACCGCACCGAGGAAAATGTCGTCGCCTGCGCGACCACGGGTCGCCGGATCGGAGTGGCCGCATGACCACCGCCGCCCCCGAGCGGGCCGTCCGCGCGGCCGATCCGCGGGCCCGCCTCAGCCGGGCGATCGAGAATGCACCGCTGGCGGTGCCGCTCGTGCTCATCGCTGTCGTCCTCACCGTGGCGACTGACCGGTTCCTCAGCGTCGACAACCTCACCAACGTGGTGGTCGCCGCCGGGATCGTTGCGATTCCCGGGTTGGCGATGACGCTGTGCATCGCGATGGGAGAGTTCGACCTGTCCGTCGGCTCGACGGTGTCGCTGACCGGCGCGGTCACGTGCACCTGGATCGTGGGCGGCCACCCCGCGGGCCTGGCCATGGTGGTCGGCCTGCTCGTCGGCGCGGCGGTGGGACTGCTCAACGGCCTCGTCGTGACGAAGCTCGGCGTGACCCCGTTCATCGCGACCCTGGCGACGCTGGTCATCGTCCGTGGTGTCTCCCTCGCCTACACCGGCGGCCGGGACGCCATCGTCAGCTCGTCCACCCTGAAGTTCCTCGCCGCCGGACGTGTCTTCGGCGTACCGATGCCGGTGGTACTCACCGCGGTGACGGCGCTCGCCGCATGGTGGGTGGTCAACCGCACCCGCTTCGGACGGTGGGTGTGCGCGATCGGCTCGAACCGGGAGGCCGCGCGCATGTCCGGCCTGCCCGTCGACCGGATACGGACCACCGTCTACGTGATCGTCGGCGTCGCCGGGGGCATCTGGGGCCTGCTCATCTCGAGCCAGTTGCAGAAGGGTTCGGGGCAGCTCGGCCTCGGATTCGAACTCGACGCGATCACGATCGTGGTGATCGGCGGCACCAGCCTGCTCGGCGGACGCGCGTCGGTCGTCGGCACGCTGCTCGGGGCGGTGCTCATCGAGACGATTCGCAACGGTCTCAACCTGCTCAACACCCCACCCGCCTACCAGCGCATCAGCATCGGCCTGCTGCTCGTCGTCGCCCTGACGATCCAGGCCCTGCGCCGCAACGCCCCCGCGGAGGCCCTCGATGACGTCTGACACCGCCCTGCCGCCGGCTCCCGGCGCCCAGGCCCCCGCCCCGACCACCGAGACCCAGCGCCGTTGGGCCCGGCAGCACAGCATCGGCACGCTCTGGGAGACCTGGGGGATCACCGCGGTCCTCGTCGTTCTGCTGGCCGCCTCGCCGCTGCTGTCGTCGGACTTCCTGACCGTCGCCAACCTCCAATCGGTGCTGCGTGAAAGCGCCTACCTGGGGATCGTCGCCGCGGCGATGACGCTCGCGGTGATGAACGGCACCTTCGACCTGTCGGTCGGTGGTCAGCTTGCGCTCGTCTCGGTGACGACCCTGATGGGCTACGCGGCTGGCGGCACCGGGCTCGCCGCCCTGGTCGCGGTGCTCACCGGGATGGTCTGTGGAGCGGTGAACGGCGCGCTGGTGACGGCCATGCGGGTGCCGCCGTTCGTTGCCACACTCGGCATGCTCTTCGTCTTCCGCGGCGTCGCGTACGTCCTCACCCAGGACGGCCCAAAGACGTTGCCCTACAGCGAGATCGGGTCGCCCTTCGTGAAGATCGGCGGGCTCAACATCGCCGGTATCCCGTTGCCGTTTCTCATCATGTTGGCCTGCTACGGCGCGGTCTGGGTGCTGTTGCGTCGCACCGCCACCGGGCGCCGGATCGTGGCGTTCGGCTCCTCGCCGGAGGCCGCACGGTTCTGCGGCATCTCCGTGCATCGCATCCGCATGCTCATCTTCGTCGTCATCGGAGTCAGTGTCGGCATCGCAGCACTGACCTACATCAGTCGGGTATGGACCGCCGACGGCTCCGCGCAGGACGGGTTCGAGCTACGCGTCATCGCGGCGGTCGTCCTCGGCGGCACCAGCCTCAAGGGCGGCAAGGGCACACTGATCGGCACGTTTTCCGCGGTGCTGCTGGTCGGCGTCCTCAACGATCTGCTGGTCAGTCGCGGTGTCGACGCCTCCTATCAGCGGGTCGTGCTCGGCTGCGTGCTCATCACCGCACTCGCCATCGACGGGCTCCGGACGCGGTTCGCCGCGCCCGGATCGTTCGCCCGAATGCTGCCCCGCCGGCGCCGGGAGGCACCGGCTCCCTGACCACGTCTCCCGTCCCTGTCCACATCAGAAGAGAACGCGCTACCAGCAGTTGAAACGTCTCAGCTTTCACCGCCCGCTGCGGGGACGCAAGCGGGAACCTTCAAAGGAGGAACCGTGCGCACCACCCTCTCCACTCTGGCCCTCGCCGGGGTGCTCGCCCTTGGGCTGAGCGCGTGTTCGGACTCAACGACCGCCGAGGGCGGCAAGCCCTCCGGCAAAGCCAGCGGCGATGTCACCGTCGGCTTCTCCGTCTACGACATGCAGTACGAGTTCTTCCAGAAGATGGAGAAGGGCACTCGCGAAGCCGTCGAGGCAAAGGGCTGGAAGTTCAAGCTCCACGACGAGAAGAGCGACGAGAACGAGATGGTGACCGGCGCCCAGGCGCTGCTCGACCAGGGCGTAGACGTCCTCATCATCAGCCCGTTCAAGCCCGACGCGCTCGGCCCGATCGTCGCCAAGGCCAAGCAGAAGAAGATTCCGGTCATCATCGACGACATCGGCGGGGGTGGCACCCCGTACGACGCCATCGTGATCTCCGACAACGCGGACGGCGGTAAGCAGGCCGCGGACTACATGGCCCAGCAGGTCGCGGCCAACGGCGCCAAGAGCAAGAAGGTCGTCTCGATCACCTGCGAGCCCTCCGCGGTGTACGCGGCCCGGCGTAACCAGGCGTTCGACCAGCAGATCAAGGACAAGGGCTTCCAGGTCGTCACCGAGCTCTCCGGCAACTCCAAGGCGGAAGAGGCGTACAAGATCATGAAGGACGCCCTCGCCAAGGACCCGGACGTCGCGGGCGTCTTCGCCTGCAACGACCCGATGGGCGTCGCCGCCGCCAACGCGATCAAGGACGCGGGCAAGGATCCCGTCAAGGGCATCGTGACCGTCGGCTTCAACGCCGACCCCGAGGCGATCACCGCGATCGGCAAGGGCGGGCTGTCGGCCACCATCGCGCAGGACCCCGCGGGCATGGGCGCGAAGACCGTGGAACTCGCGGCGCAGGCCATCAACGGCGGAAAGCTGACATACGACGACGAGAGCAACCGCGAGGTGTTCCAGAAGGTCACGCTCGTGACCAAGGACAACGTCGCCCAGTTCGCGGGCTGAGCCAGCGCCGTCCCGGGGCCGGACCCACCCGCTCCGGGACGGCACCCAAACGAGCGCGCATTCGATCTCGCCCTGCTGCTCAACCGCCCCCAGACCCTGATGGCGCTGCTGGCGCGCCGCCCCGGTCGCCGGGTGATCCCCTCCCTCCTCTTCTCGCCCCCGAGGTAGGTGCCCCATGAGCACGCCCATCTCCCGCAAGAACTTTCTCCGCCTGGCGGGCGCGAGCGTCGGCGCCCTCGCCGTCGACGGCGTGGTCGGCAGCCCGGCCGCCGCACAGACCCCGACCGAACGGGCCCCGGAGCCCGGCGTCGAGTTCGTCGCCTACTACTTCCCTCAGTGGCACGCCGATCCCCGCAACGAGCAGTGGTTCGGGCCGGGGTGGAGCGAGTGGGAGGTGCTCAAGTCGGCCCGCCCCCGCTTCGACGGCCACGACCAACCGAAGCGGCCCCTCTGGGGCTACACCGACGAAAGCGACCCCGAGCAGATGGCTCGGCGCATCGACGCCGCCTCCAGCCACGGCCTCAACGCCTTCATCTTCGACTGGTACTGGTACGACGGACCCTTCCTCAACGGTGCCCTGGACCGTGGCTTCCTCAAGGCCGACAACGCGGACGACCTCAAGTTCGCGCTCATGTGGGCCAACCACGACTGGTGGGACCTGTACCCGGCCAAGCGCCGCACCCTGTACGACACCCTGATGCCCGGGGCGACCGATCGCGCGGCGTTCGAGCGCGCCACGGATCACGTCATCGCCAACTACATGCGCCACCCGCGCTACTGGCGCGTCGGCGGTAAGGCCTACTTCTCGATCTACGACATCGGAACCCTGCAGAACGGGCTCGGCGGACGCCCCGCAACCCGCGCAGCGCTCGATGACCTGCGGGCCCGAGCGGCTCGCGCCGGCGTCGGAGAACTGCACCTGAACGTCGTCGTCAACCAGTGGCTGCCAGACATCAATGCGATGGTGGCGGAGCTTGGCTTCGACAGCGTCACCCATTACACCTGGATTCACCACGAGTACGATCTGCTCACCCAGATCGCCACGCCGTACGACACCGTCCGCGAATCCGCCGCGCGCAGTTGGGAGCGGTTCGACGGCGACTTCGAGGCGCCGTACTTCCCGGTGGTGAGCATGGGCTGGGACCCCAGCCCCCGGACGGCCCAGTCCGACGTGTACGAGCACATCGGCTACCCCTTCACACCGGTCTTCACCAAGAACACCCCGAATGAATTCCGGGAGGCGTTGCGGGCTGGGCGCGAATTCGTGTCCAAGCCGGAGCATGAGCTGAAGATCGTGGCGATCAACGCCTGGAACGAGTGGACGGAGGGCAGCTACCTCGAGCCCGACGTCGAGCACGGAATGGCGTATCTCGACGCACTTCGTGCGGTCGCCCGCGCACCGAGGGCCCGATGAGCGCCCGCACCAGAGCCCGGCATGCCCTCGCCCGTACGAGGAAGCTTGGCGTCGCGGCCGCGCTCGGGCTGTCACTGGCCGCGGTCGCGACCTCCGCAGCCGCCTCGCCCGGCACGGCCGCCGACGGCTCCACGATGAGCACGACGGTGATCAACGGCGATGCGCATGGCGGAACCATTCGCTTCGACGTGAACGGGAATGCGATCGACGCGCACGACGGGGAGATTCAGCGGTTCGGCAGCCGCTACTACCTCTACGGCACCAGCTACGGCTGCGGCTACGTGCGGCTCGAGCGCCCCGCCACCCCGTGGTGCGGCTACCGGGTCTACTCCTCGCCGGACCTCGCCCACTGGACCGACGAAGGCCCGCTCTTCGACGCCACCACGGCCGCCTGGCAGACGCGGTGCAACAGCTCGACGCTGTCCTGCTACCGCCCGCACGTCGCATACAACGCTGCCAGCCGAAAGTACGTCCTGTGGGTCAACACGTACGAGGTGCCTGTGCACTTCCACGTGCTGACCAGCGACTCTCCGAACGGGCCCTTTCAGGAACAGCGGGACCTGCCGAAGCTGGCGCTCAACGGCGGCGGCGACATGGACCTGTTCGTCGACGACGACGGGTCGGCCTATCTGGCGTACACGCTCACCGGCGCCGGCTACGACATCGCCGTCGAGCGGCTGGACGAGACCTACACGACCGGGAGCGGCGCGTACACGAGGCTCGAAGTCCGCAACACCGAGGCACCGTCGCTGTTCCGACGCGCCGAGACCTACTACCTGACGCTCTCCGATCCGAACTGCGCGTACTGCTCCGGCACCGGCGCCTCGTACCTCACCGCTCCGTCGCCGCTCGGCCCGTGGACCGGAGCGATGCGCGGTGACGCACCGATCATCGACGGGCAGCTGAAGCTGGCCAATCTCGGCACGGTGAGCAAGCCCGGCCTCGACTGGACCGACTACACCCTCGACTTGTCCGTCACGCCACTGCAGACCGGCGGCGGCGGAGCGTACGCCCAGGCCGGGTGGTTCTTCCGCGCCCAGGACACCCGCAACGGCTACGCCTGGCTCATCGGCAACTACCCGCACTCGGGAGCGACCGGCGGCAACCTCACCAAGGTCGTCTACGTCAACGGACAGCCGGCCAAGGTCACCGTGCTCAAGCTGCCGTTCCCGATCGTCGGGGGCCAGCGCTACCAGGTGCGCACCGAGGTGCTCGGCTCGACCTTCCGCACCTGGGTGGATGGAGTTCTCGTGGACACAACCACGGACTCCACCTACGCCACCGGCCGGGTAGGGCTGCGTGAGACGACCGGCGAGAGCGGCCTGTTCGACAACGTCAGCGTTGCCGCTGCCGACGGCACCCTCCTGTTCCAGGAGGCCTTCGCCGGCGACACCGCGCAATGGATCGGGTTGGAGCCGCGCAAGCGCGGCTTCCCGATCAGCGAGGACTCCTGCGGCGGACAGCCGGCCGATGTCGCTGTCCTTCCCGCACCGGGTGGTCGCAGGTACCTCTTCCAATCAGACCGTTGGAACAATGGCGACCAGAACGAGGCGCTCGCCACGCACTACTGGGAACCGCTGCGGTTCCGCGCCGACGGCTCGATCGAGCCCCTGACCTGCGGCGCGGCGTACAATCTGACGCTCGCGGGACTCAAGCAGGGCAATGACCGCAGCCCGGCCGACCTCGACCAGAGCACCGGCTCAGCCGGCTTCCGCGCCTTCTGCGACACCAAGGGCGCGCTCCGGCGGGCGCAGACCTTCATCGCCGGCCGCTCCGGTGTGCTCAGCCGCGTCGCCTACACCTCGTTCCAGGACAACCACCCGAACGGCCCGCTGACGGTGTCGATCACGACGATGCGCCCGGACGGCACCCGCGGCGGCGTGCTCTGGACCGGTGCCCGCGAGGTTGGCGACCTGAGCTGGGCTCCCGCGGAGGTGGCCGTGGAGCCCGACATCGCGGTCACGGCCGGAACGTCGTACGCCGTGGTGGTCAGCGCCCCGACGGTTACGAGGGGCTGCTACGGGATGGCGTACGCGCCCGACGACCCGTACGCCGGCGGCGCCGCTCTGGTCAGTACGGACGGCGGCACGTCGTGGCGGGTCGAGCAGGGTCGGGACCTCAAGCTCGAGACCTCGGTGCGGGCCGGATCGGCCACCGAAGCCGTGTCGGCGGCCGCGCCATGACCCCCCGGTGCGGGCGTATCAGGGCTCCTCGAACGCCCGAAGCAGGCAACCACCTGATGGAAGGAACGGTGGGATGACGCACGACCTGACAGGTGGCCAGGCGGCGCAGCTCGGTGGGGCGCCCATGTCGCGCAAGCGTTTCCTGCAGCTGACCGGCGCTGCGACGACGGCGGCGTTCGCGGGAGGCGGCGGTCTTCTGCAGCCGGACGCGGCGGTCGCAGCCGGGCCGCAGGCGAGGCCGGAGGTGGCTGCCTTCTATTTCCCGCAGTGGCACGTCGACCCACTCAACGAGTACTGGTTCGGCCGCGGGTGGAGCGAGTGGGAGCTGGTCAAGCGGGCGCAGCCGCGCTACGCCGGGCACCAGCAGCCGAAGGTGCCGGCCTGGGGCATGCAGGACGAGGCGCAGCCGTCGGTGATGGCCAGGAAGATCGACGCGGCTGCCGATCACGGCGTGGACGCGTTCATGTTCGACTGGTACTGGTACACCACCGGCACCGGCAGCTGGGGGCCCTACCTGCACCGGTGTCTCGAGGAAGGCTTGCTGCGCGCGCCGAACGTCAGCCGGATCAAGTTTGCCCTGATGTGGGCCAACCACGACTGGAACAACCTCTTTCCGGTGCACCGGGCGAACCCCGTCAACACATTGAAGGTCGGCAACACCACCCTGTTCGGGGCCCAGGTCCCGGCGTCCTTCGACGCGCTCACGACGTACGTCGTCGAGAAATACATGACGCATCCGTCGTACTGGCGGGTCGGTGGCGGCGCCTACTTCTCCATCTACCAGATCGAGAAGTTCCTCGACGGATTCGGTCGCGACGTCGGCGCCGCCCGCGCCGCCCTCGACGCGTTCCGCGCGAAGGCCAGGGCGGCCGGTGTCGGCGAACTGCACCTCAACTGCATGACCGTCGACTGCGAGCCGTTCGTGCCCGACAGCCACCCGCGGTCGATGGCCAACCGCAACAAGCTGGTCGCCCAGCTGGGCATGGACAGTCACACCACGTACGTCTGGATCCACCACTCGCCGTTCACCCGGTTCCCGGAGACGGCGTACCCGGAGATGCGCGCCCACGCGGCGACGGTGTGGGACACCCTGACCCGCGGCCTGGACCGCCCGTACTTCCCCAACGTGACGATGGGGTGGGACTCCTCGCCGCGGACGGTGCAGAGCGACGTCTGGGAGAACCTCGGCTATCCGTGGACGCCGGTCCTCGGCGGCAACACTCCCCAGGAGTTCGAGACGGCGCTCCGGTCGCGCGGGACTTCGCCCTCGCCAACGCCAGTCCACCGATCGTCACCGTCAACGCCTGGAACGAGTGGACCGAGGGCAGCTATCTCGAGCCCGACGAGCAGCACGGCAACGGGTATCTGAACGCGATCCGGCGGGTCTTCGCCGTACGGAAGGGGGCCTGAGATGAAGCTGTTCCGAGGCGCACCCGTCCTGCTCGCCGCCGGCGCCACCGGGCTGCTGCTTGTTCTCCCGGCCGCGGCCCGGCAGGTGCACGAGGCGATGGCGGCCGGCGCCCAGCAGGCGGCCGTCCAGGCCGAGGCGTCGACCGCCCCGTCGAGCTACTGGCTCAGTGACCTCGACTGGGTCTCCGCGACTGGCTCGTGGGGCCCGGTCGAGCGCGACATGTCCAACGGGGAGAACGGCGCCGGCGACGGTAGCCCGATCACGCTGGACGGCAAGGTCTACCAGAAGGGCCTGGGGCTCGTCCCGAGCTCCAAGATCGGGTACGACCTCGACGGTCGGTGTAGCAGGTTCCGGGCTGTCGTCGGCGTCGATGACGAGGTGGACCAGCGCGGCAACGGCGGCAGCGTGGTTTTCCAGGTCGTCGCCGACGGCAAGAAGGTCTTCGACAGCGGAGTCCGGTACGGCGTCCAGTGGAGCCCGACCGTCCTGTCCACCACGACGGGTTCGCTCGAGGTCGATCTCGACGTCACCGGGGTGGAGACGCTCGAGCTGGTCACGACGCCGTGGCTGGACGGCTTCAGCAATGACCACGCCGACTGGGCCGACGCCCGCGTGGGTTGTGGGGAGCGACCGTGAGCCGCCAGCGCCTACTTCTGCTGAGCGTGGCGGCCGCCTTGGCGATCGTGGTCGCCACGCCACCCGCTGCGGCCCAGTCGCCGCAACCGGTGACGACCGTGGTGAACGGCGACGCGGCCGGGTCGACCATCCGGTTCGCCACGGACGGGGACGCGGTCGACGCGCACGACGGTGAGATCCGCCGCTTCGGCGACCGCTACTACCTCTACGGCACCCGCTACGGGTGCGGTTACGAGTGGCAGCGCCCCGGCGCGCCGTTCTGCGGTTTCGCCTCCTACAGTTCGACCGATCTGGTGCAATGGCGCGACGAGGGTCTTCTCTTCGACGCCTCGACCACCCAGTGGCAGCAGCGCTGCAACGGCAACACCTACGGCTGCTACCGCCCGCATGTGGCCTTCAACGAGGCGACCGGGAAGTACGTCCTCTGGGTCAACTCCTACGACATCGGCGTCGGTTACCACGTCTTCACCAGTGATCTACCGACCGGCCCGTTCATCGAGCAGCCGTTCCCGCGCCTCGTCGTGACCGACGGCATCCCGCCCGGTCTGAACAACGGCGACCACGATCTGTTCGTCGACGGCGACGGCACCGCCTACCTCGTCTTCACCGATTGGCGCCGGGGCGGCGACATCGTGGTCGAGAAGCTCGATCCGACCTACCGCACGGGCACGGGCGAATACACCCGGCTGGGCCTGACCCGGGTCGAGGCGCCGTCGATGTTCGAACGTGACGGGCGCTATTACCTCACCCTGTCCGACCCGAACTGCGGCTACTGCACCACCGGCACCTCCTACTTCACCGCGCCGACGCCGCTCGGCCCGTGGACCGGCGCCCCCGCCCAGGACAGCTGGCAGGTCGACGGCGATGCCCTGCGGGTCGATGGCGGCGGTATCGGTCTGTCCAAGGCGGGCGCGCAATGGACCGACTACGACCTCACGTTCACCACGACACCGCTGCAGACCGCCTCGCAGGGCGGCCACTCGTACGCCCAGGCCGGCTGGGTCTTCCGGGCGTCCGATCCGGGCAGCGGCTATTCCTGGCTGCTCGGCAACTACCCGCACGCGGGGGCCACCGGCGGCAACCTCACCAAGATCGTGTGGCGGGGCGGCGGCATCGCGAGCGTGGCGACGGTCAAGACCCCGATGGCCATCGAGGGCGGGCGATCTTACGCCGTGCGCACCCAGGTGAGCGGCAACACGATCCGCACCTGGGTAGACGGGGTACTGATCGACGAGACGACCGACAGCACATACCGCACGGGACGGATCGGCTTCCGCGAGAGCGGGGGCTCGGACCACGAGAGCGCCCGCTTCGACGACGTCAAGGTCACCGCGCCGGACGGCACCGTCCTGTTCGCCGACGACTTCTCCGGCGACCTCGCGGCCTGGGACCGGCCCACCCTGCCGCCCGTTGGCAACAAGATCAGCAACGACTCGTGCGGTGGCCAGCCCGCTGACGTCGCGGCGCTGCCCGCCCGACAGGGCAAGGTCTACCTGTACCAGAGCGACCTGTGGGCGAACGGTGCGCCGAACGAGGCGCTGGCCCGGCACCACTGGGAGCCGCTGCGCTTCCGGGCCGACGGGTCGATCGAACCGATCACCTGCGGCCGCAGGTACGACCTGCCGCTCGCCGGGCTACGCGACACCGCCGGCCCGGCGCTGCCCGCCGGCACCGACGTGACGACCGGTGACCTCGGCTTCCGAGCGTTCTGCGACGTGACCGGGCGGATCCAGCGGGCACAGACCTTCACCGCGGGACGGGATGGACGGCTTCAGCGCGTCTCGTACACGACGTTCCGGGCCGGTCATCCCGACGGGCCGTTGGTTCTCGAGGTCTCCCGGCTCGGCACGGACCGACGGCCGGGCGAGCCGCTCACACGGCGGGAGGTGCCAGCCGCCGGGGTGAGCTGGTCGCCGTCCAGGGTCGCCGTCGAGGTCGGCCTCGACGTGGCGGCGGGGGACCGGTTCGCGCTCGTCGTCCGCTCGGCCGCCAGCCGCGGTTGCTACGGCATGGCCTACAACGACGCCGACCCCTACCCGACGGGCGGCGGGGGCCTCTACAGCAATGACGGTGGCACCACCTGGCGCGAGGAGACCGGCCGCGACCTGCGCATCGATACGACGGTGGTGGCCGCCCCGTGATCGGGCGATGGGCGGGAGACGGCAATGACTGACTGACACACCGATCGCGACAAGTGAGCCCACGACGGAGAGTAATGGACCAGGAGCACGACTGATGACTGACACAGCAACGGCAAAGGCCGCCCTGAGGGCGCAGCGGATCGAGACACCGTCGTGGGCCTACGGCAACTCCGGTACCCGCTTCAAGGTATTCGCGCAGGAAGGGGTGCCGCGTAACGCGTACGAGAAGGTCGACGACGCCGCGACCGTGCACCGCTTCACCGGCGTGGCGCCCAGCATCGCCCTGCACATCCCGTGGGATCGCGTCGACGACTACGCCGAGCTTGCCAAGCACGCGGGCGATGCCGGGATCCGGATCGGCGCGATCAACCCGAACGTCTTCCAGGAGGACGACTACCGACTCGGCAGCGTCTGCAACCCCGACCCGATCGTCCGCCGAAAGGCGCTGGAGCACCTGCTGGAGTGCGTGGAGGTCGGCGCTGCCGCCGGCTCGACGATCCTCAGCCTGTGGTTCGCCGACGGCACGAACTACCCCGGGCAGGACAGCATCCGGGCCCGTCAGGACCGCCTGGCCGAGGCGCTCGAGGCGACGTACGCCGCGATGCCCGCGGGGATGCGGATGCTGCTGGAGTACAAGCTCTTCGAGCCATCGTTCTACACGATGGACGTCCCCGACTGGGGAACGTCGTATGCGCATTGCCTGCAGCTCGGGGACCGGGCCCAGGTGCTCGTCGACACCGGCCACCACGCGCCGGGCACCAACATCGAGTTCATCGTGGCGCTGCTGCTGCGCGCCGGCCGGCTCGGCGGCTTCCACTTCAACAGCCGCTTCTACGCCGACGATGACCTCATGGTCGGCGCCGCGGACCCGTTCCAGCTGTTCCGGATCATGCACGAGATCGTGCAGGCCGGTGCTCTGGACCCCGCCGCGGACGTGGCGTTCATGCTCGACCAGTGCCACAACATCGAGCCGAAGATCCCCGCGATGATCCGGTCGGTGCTCAACGTGCAGGAGGCCACCGCGAAGGCGCTGCTGGTCGACTCCGACGCGCTGCGGGCCGCCCAGGACAGCGGTGACGTGCTCGACGCCAACGCCGTGCTGATGGACGCGTTCAACACCGACGTCCGGCCGATCCTCGCAGAGCTGCGCGAGGAGATGGGCATCGACCCCGACCCGATCGCCGCCTACCGCCGGTCCGGTCACCATGAGCGGCTCGTCGCCGAGCGGCAGGGCGGCTCGCAGGCGGGCTGGGGCGCCTGACAGTCGTCCGCACGTCCACTACCAGGCAGCCGCCGTAAGAGAAGACCGGAGAAGGGCCACCATGAGTACGACCCACCCGACCGTCGCCGCTCTGCTCGATCGCGCGCACCGACTCGGTGCCGATCCGAGGAACACGAACTACGCCGGCGGCAACGCCTCCTGCAAGGCGACCGCGAACGACCCGGTCACCCGGGAGGACGCCGAGCTGATGTGGGTGAAGGGGTCCGGCGGTGACCTCGGCACGCTCACCGAGGCGGGCCTGGCCGTCCTGCGGCTGGATCGCCTGCGCGCGCTCGTCGACGTCTACCCCGGCGTCGACCGGGAGGACGAGATGGTGTCGGCCTTCGACTACTGCCTGCACGGAAAGGGTGGCGCGGCCCCGTCGATCGACACCGCCATGCACGGCCTGGTCGACACCGCTCACGTCGACCACCTGCACCCAGACGCTGGCATCGCGTTCGCCACCGCCGCCGAGGGCGAGGCGCTCGTCAAGGAGTGCTTCGGCGACCGGGTGGTTTGGGTACCGTGGCGCCGTCCGGGGTTCCAGCTCGGGCTCGACATCGCGAAGATCAAGGCGGAGAACCCGCAGGCGATCGGCGTGATCCTGGGCGGGCACGGCATCACCGCGTGGGGCGACACCTCGCAGGAGTGCGAGGCCAGGTCGCTGGAGATCATCCGCAGCGCGCAGGCGTTCATCGACACCCGGGGAGCGGCCGAGCCGTTCGGTGCGCCGCTGGAGGGGTACGGGCCACTGCCCGAGGCGGAGCGGCGGGCCCGGGCGGCTGCGCTCGCGCCGGTCATCCGGGGGCTCGCCTCGACCGACGCGGCCCAGGTGGGGCACTTCACCGACACCGACGGGGTGCTCGATTTCCTGGCCCGGGAAAGGCATCCGGCGATGGTCGAGCTCGGCACCTCCTGCCCGGATCACTTCCTGCGGACCAAAGTGCGCCCGCTCGTGGTCGACCTGCCGGCGACCGCGCCGCTCGAGGATGTGATCGCGCGCCTGCGTGAGCTGCACACCGGCTACCGGGAGGAGTACCAGGCGTACTACTCCCGGCACGCGACGGCGGATTCGCCGCCGATGCGCGGTGCCGACCCGGCAATCGTCCTCGTGCCCGGCGTCGGCATGTTCTCCTTCGGCAAGGACAAGCAGACGGCGCGGGTCGCCGGCGAGTTCTACCTCAACGCGATCAACGTGATGCGCGGCGCCGAGGCGATCTCGACGTACGCCCCGATCCCTGAGTCGGAGAAGTTCCGGATCGAGTACTGGGAGTTGGAGGAGGCCAAGCTCCGCCGGTTGCCCGCGCCGAAGCCGCTGGCGACGCGTGTCGCGCTCGTCACCGGGGCAGGTTCGGGCATCGGCAAGGCGATCGCGACGCGGCTGGCCGCGGAGGGCGCCTGCGTCGTGGTCGCCGACCTGAACGAGGATGCCGCGTCGGCGGTCGCCGGCGAGATTCGGCACGACGTGGGCGCGGACGTCGCCGTGCCGGTGCGCATGGACGTCACCGAAGCCGAGCAGATCGACGTGGCGTTCGCGGCCGCCGCGCTGGCGTTCGGCGGGGTCGACCTGGTCGTGAACAACGCCGGTCTGTCGATCTCCAAACCGCTGTTGGAGACCGACGAGGCCGATTGGGACCTGCAGCACCGGGTCATGGCCCGCGGTTCGTTCCTGGTCGCCAAGGCAGCCGCGAAGATCATGGTCGATCAGGGGATGGGCGGCGACATCGTCTACATCGCCAGCAAGAACGCGGTCTTCGCCGGCCCCAACAACGTCGCGTACGGTGCGGCAAAGGCCGACCAGGCGCACCAGGTGCGGCTCCTCGCGGCCGAGTTGGGCGCCCACCGCATCCGGGTCAACGGCGTCAACCCGGACGGCGTGGTGCGCGGTTCGGGGATCTTCGCCGGCGGCTGGGGCGCTCGGCGCGCCGCGGTCTACGGGGTGCCCGAGGAGAAGCTCGGTGAGTACTACGCGGGGCGCACGCTGCTCAAGCGGGAGGTGCTGCCCGAGCATGTGGCCGCGGCGGTCTTCGCGCTGACCGGTGGCGACCTGTCCCTGACCACCGGTCTGCACATCCCCGTCGACGCCGGCGTGGCGGCGGCGTTCCTCCGCTGATCGTCCGTCCAGAAAGGAGCTCCTGTGGCCCTGTCCCGGTTACGCAACCCGCTGCGTCTGGTCCTGGCGACCGGGCTGGTCGCGGGGCTCCTGGACGCGGCACCCCGACACCCTGACCCGAAAGGACCACGGACATGACCACCACGACCGAGCCGGTCGCCGCCAGCCCCACGCTGGCCCGTATCCCGCACCGCCGCGTCAAGGTCGGGCTCGTCGCCGGCGGGCTCGGGGCGTACTGGCCACAGTTTCCCGATCTGCTGCCGCAACTGCAGAAGTCGGCGGCTCGGGTGAGCGAGAAGATGCATGCCCTCGGCGCGGACGTCGTCGATGTCGGCTTCATCTCCGATGCGCAGGAGGGTGCGGCAGCGGCGGAAAAGCTGCGGTTCGCCGGCTGCGACATCATCGTCGGCTTCCTCACCACCTACATGACCGCGACGATGCTCCTGCCGATCGCCCAGCGCAGCGATGCGCCGGTGCTGCTCATCAACCTGCAGCCGACCGAGGCGATGGACCATGCGACCTTCGACACCGGGCAGTGGCTGGCCTACTGCGGCGTTTGCCCACTGCCGGAAATGGCCAACACGTTCACCCGCTGCGGCATCCCGTTCCGCTCCGTCTCCGGTTACCTCGAGGACGAACGAGCCTGGACGCGGATCGCCCGCTGGGTGAAGGCGGCCGGCGTACGCGCTGCCCTGCGGCACGGCCGCCACGGCCTGATGGGGCATCTCTATCCCGGCATGCTGGACGTGTCCACCGACCTGACCATGGTGCCGGCCAACTTCGGGGGGCACATGGAGGTCGTCGAGTTCGACGACCTGCGCGCACGCGTCAACGACGCGACCGAGGAGCAGGTCCGGGCCAAGATGGAGCAGGCGCGGGAGATCTTCGCCGTCGACGACTCTGTCGTCGACGAGGACTTCCAGTGGGCCGCGCGCGTGTCGGTCGGGCTCGACCGGCTGGTCGAGGACTTCGAGCTGGACAGCCTCGCCTACTACCACCGGGGCCTTGAGGGCGAGCTGCACGAGCGGCTCGGCGCCGGCATGATCCTCGGGGCATCCCTGCTCACCGCGCGTGGCATCCCCGCGGCCGGGGAGTACGAGCTGCGCACGTCTTTGGCGATGCTCGTCATGGACCGGCTCGGCGCCGGCGGGTCGTTCACCGAGCTGCAGGCACTGAACTTCTTCGACAACGTGGTGGAGATGGGCCATGACGGCCCGGCGCATCTCGCGATCAGCGACGGCAAGCCGCTGCTGCGGGGGCTGGGCGTGTACCACGGTAAGCGGGGCTGGGGCGTATCGGTCGAGTTCGACGTGAAGCACGGCCCGGTGACCGCCTTCGGCGTCGGGCAGACCCGCGACGGGCGGTACACGTTCCTGGCGTCCGAGGGCACGGTCGTCGCCGGGCCGCTGCTGCAGATCGGGAACACCACCTCGCGGGTGGACTTCGGATGCGACCCGGGTGAGTGGACCGACGCGTGGAGCGCGAGCGGTGTGGGGCATCACTGGGCGCTCGGGACCGGGCACCGGGTGGCCGAGCTGAGGGCGGTCGCGGAGCTGCTCGACGTCGAGTTCCGCGACCTGCGGGTATGACCGGAGGGAGGCCGGCACGTGGACGCCGCGGGCGTGCCACGTCCTGATCTGTCCCAGGACGACGTGGCGCTCCTCGCGCTGCTCGCGCGAGGACTGTCGCTGGACGCCGTGGCCCGGCGCCTCGACATGTCGGAGCGGACGGTGCGCCGGCGCACTCGGATGATCTGCGACCGACTGGGCGTGACCACGCCGATCGAGGCGGTGGTCTGGGCGGCGCGCCGCCATCTGGTCTGACCGGGCTGCGTCCGAGCCCGGGCCAACCTGGCCGCTTGTGGACATCCGCAGCTTCTTCACAGCCGGGCAGCCAGCTCGTAGGCTGCTTGAAACGATTCAGACACCTGGAGATGTGGCCATGCATCACCGGATTTGGAGCACGCGTACCGCGCGAGCGACCGTGGCGGCCTGGACGGCGGTGCTCGTGCTGGCGGCAGGATTCCTGGCCACGCCGTCCCAGCCGGCCCGGGCCGAAGTCACGGCGAGCCTGGGCAACTTCACCCCGGATGGTCGCCAGCAGACCCGCTTCGACACCGCGGGCAACGCCGTCGACGCACACGACGGCCAGATCGCCCAGTTCGGCGGCACCTACTACCTCTACGGCACCAGCTACGACTGCGGCTACCAGTGGCGGTTCAACCACGACTTCTGCGGGTTCAAGGTCTACTCCTCGCCCGACCTGCGGAACTGGACCGACCGCGGCTACGTGGTACCGCCCCGGGACTGCACCTTCTGCTTCCGTCCGCACGTGGTCTTCAACCGCGCCAGCCGCCGCTACGTGATGTGGGTGAATGACCAGGACGCCCTGGACAACTTCCGGGTTTTCACCGCTGACAGTCCGACCGGACCGTTCGCCGAGCAGCCCGAGCCCGACCTGCCGTCGATGACCCCTTGTACCGCCGACCTCGGGCTGTTTGTCGATCGCGACGACACCGGCTACCTCACGTGTAGCAACGCGGGCTGGCACGTCGCCGTCCTCCGGCTCGCCGCCGATTACCTTCAGCCGACCGACACCTACAGCGTGGTCGGCGTGACCAAGGTTGAGGCGCCCGCGTTGTTCGCGCGCAACGGCACCTACTACCTCACGATGTCCGACCCGAACTGCGGCTACTGCACCGGGACCGGCACGTCGTACCTCACCGCGCCGACCCCGCTCGGTCCGTGGACCGGCGTGGACGCGTGGACGGTGCGGGACGGGGTGCTGGACGTCCGCGGCGGCCTCTACGGGCTGTCGGCGCGCAGCGACGACTGGACGGACTACACCTTTTCGTTCGACACGGCGCCCCTGCGAAAAAGGACGCAACGGGCTCCCAGGCTGGCTGGTCGGTGCGGATGAAAACCTCGGACAACGGGTATCTGTTCCTGCTGTCCGGGTCGGGTGAGACCAAGGGCAAGCTCACGGTGCTGGAGCGTGCCGGCGCGACCGTGAACAGCCACGCGGTGACGTTGCCGTATCCGATCCACCCCGGCGAGTGGCACCACGTCTCGGTCACGGTCGCGGGTCAGCGCATCACCACGACGCTGAATGGTCTCCAGGTCGACAGCTTCACCGACGGCACCTACCCGGCGGGCGGGGTCGGCTTCCGTGAATGGAACGGCGCGAACCTGGAGTCGGCCCGCTTCGACAACGCGAAGGTCGTCGCGCCGGATGGCAGCGTGCTGCTCGCCGACGACTTTTCCTCGTCCGACCTCGCGTCCTGGGTGCCGCCGCTCGCCGGCAACAAGATCAGCGACAACTCCTGTGGCGGCCAGCCCGCCCACGTCGCGCCGCTGACCGGGGTCGACGGCCGGCCGGTGTACATGTACTTCAGCGACCTCTGGGACTTTCACACCAACGAGGCGCTCGCCAACTACCACTGGGAGCCGCTGCGCTTCGACGCGGACGGCATGATCCAGCCGCTGCGCTGCGACAACAGCGTCGTGGCCTTGGCCTCCGGGCATCCCGGTCAGGCCGATCCGGTGCCCGGCCTGGACCAGTCCAGCGAGTCAGGTGCATTTTCCCACGCGTGCCCGGTCGCGCTCGGCGCGCGCTACGGGCAGACGTTCAGCGTCGGCCGTCGGGCCCGCTGACGTCGATCGCCGTGACCGTCTTCAAGGACGGAACGGAGGCCGGACGGGTCCTGCGCAACCCGCCGACGGCGCCGCTCGATGTGCGCCTCACCGCGCTCACGTCCGACGGTGTGCCCGACCGGACACTGTGGTCGGCCTCGGTCCGTCCGGAGCGGATCGGCTGGTCGCCGCGTCAACTCGTCCTCCAACCGGGACTCAAGGTGGTCGAGGGCCAGCGTCTCGCGCTCGTGCTGGCCACGGCGAGCCCGCAGGGTTGTTACGGAGTCGAACGCGATCCCGGCGACCCGTATGCGGGTGGTGCCGGGCTTGTCGGTGACGACCAGACTCTCGTGCCAGTCGCGGGCTCGGACGTCAGATTCCGCACAACCATCGGCGCGCCCGCCGTCCGGCCCGTGCGGCTAGACCCCGCTGCCGGGACCACGGTGCTCGCCCCACACCCCGACGTACCGGTGCTGCCCGGACAACCGACCCGAGCGGTGTTCCGGGTCGCGAACCTCACCGACGACCCGATACGCGTACCCGTTGAGGTCGAGCCGCCTGCCGGTTATGCGGCCTCCCCGGAGACCAGCACCGTCAACATCGGGGTGGGCGAGACAGCGCCGGGGGCGGTAGCGGTGAGCCGGGCCGCTACCGATCCTGCCGCCGGGGTCATCCGGGTCCGGGCCGGGTCCGGGTCGGTCACCGCACCGGTCACCCCGAGCGACAACCTGCTGCGTACGGCGGTGGTGAGCGCATCGAGCACCCACGACGGCTGGCACCCGAGCCGCGTCAACGATGGCCAGATCCAGGCACAGCACGGGTACGCCCTCTGGAACGGCGGCGGCGGCTGGAACGACGACGACAAGAGCATCTTCCCGGATACCCTCACCGCGGCCTGGGATTCGCCCGTGCGGGTGGGCAGCGTGCGGGTGCGCACGATCGACGCTCCCCAGCAGCCGGCGGACCAGTACGGCGTGCGCGACTTCGCGGTGCTCGCGCTGGTCGACGGGGTCTGGCGGATGGTCGGCCGTGTCTCCGGCAACATATCGGCCACTGTGGACGTTGTGTTCCCCCAGGTCGTGGCCGGTGCGCTTCGTCTGGTGGTCACCGCCTCCAACGACCGCGGCTACAGCCGGGTCGTGGAGCTGGAGGGCTACGCCTGAGGTGGCCGGATCTGGACAAGGGGTTGTGCTACGTGTTTCCGGTCGGTTAAGAAGTGACCGGCGTCACTTTGAAACGTTCTAATTCGAGGATCGAGTGAGAGGACCGCGGGTATGAGGCTTGCATCGGGCCGGATCCGCATCCCCCTGGCGGTCTTCGCCGCCGGCGTCTTCGCCGCCGCGGTGGCGTGGGCGGTGCCCGTCGCGGCGGCTCCCGCCGCCACCGCGTCGGTCCTCTCGGTCGGCGCGCTCACGGTGGACTCACTCGCCGACCCGCTCGGCATCGAGGACCCGACACCCTCGCTGAGCTGGCAGCTGTCCGCCACGCGGCGCGATGCCGTCCAGACCGCCTACCAGACGCTCGTGGCGTCCAGCCCGCAGCGGCTCGCCGCCGGCGACGGGGACGTGTGGGACAGCGGAAAAGTTGCCTCGAACCGATCCGTCGGCGTCCGCTACGAGGGCAGACCGCTCCACTCCCGTCAGCGGGTCTACTGGGGCGTGCGCGCCTGGGACGCCGAGGACCGTCCGTCGCCCTGGAGCGGTATCGGCTCCTGGGAGACCGGGCTGCTCCAGCCCACCGACTGGTCGGCCCACTGGATCGCCAACCCCGCCTGGCTCGCGCACACCAACCCCGTCACCGTCACGTTCCCCGCCCGACACGGGCGTTACGTACGGCTCGACGTCACCCGGCTCGGAAAGCCGATCAAGGAAGGCTGGCCGTACCCCGTCTCGCGGCTCCAACTGGCGGAGATGCAGGTGTACGGCGCCGGTCAGCTGCTCTCCGGCGACGCCGTCGCGAAGGCCTCCGAGTCCTTCGAGATCCCCGGCAGCTGGACCCTGCAGGCCATCCACGACGGCCGGCTGACCACCGACGGCCCACCGATGGGCTACACCAGCTACGAGCGGCAGTACCAGGACCTGGACGGCTCGATCTGGCTCGAACTCGACCTCGGCCGCGACACCGACGTCGACAAGCTGGTGCTGTACCCGCGCACGGACACGCTCACGGCGGACGGCTCCACGCCGAACTTCCCGGAGAACTACACGGTGCAGGTGCGGGCCGCCGACGAGGCCGCGGCCACCGTCGTGGCCGCCGTGACCGGTCAGGCCGCACCGAAGCCGCCGGCCAAGCCCGGCGCGATGCCGCTGTTCGCGAAGACCTTCACCGTGGACAAGCCGATCGCGCGGGCCAGGCTCTACGCCACCGGCCTCGGCGTCTACGAGGCGCGTCTCAACGGCGCCAAGGTCGGGGATGCGGTGCTGGAGCCGGCCAACACCGACTACCGCACCCGCGTCGAGTACGCGACCCACGACGTGACCGGCCAGCTCCGCCAGGGCGCGAATGCCCTCGGCTTCGAGCTGGGCAACGGCATCTACAACGTGCCATCGACGCCGGGCCGGTACCAGAAGTTCACCGGCTCGACGGGCGCGCCCAAGCTCGTCGCCCAACTGGAGATCACGTACACCGACGGCACCGACGCGGTGGTCGCCTCCGACGACTCGTGGCTGACCGCTGCCGGCCCGACCACCTTCTCCAGCTGGTACGGCGGCGAGGACTACGATGCTCGGCGGGAGGCCGCCGGTTGGGACCGTCCGGACGGTGACCGAACCGGCTGGGTGCCGGCGGAGGAGACCACCGCGCCCACGGCGGGCAGCCGCCTCACCGCCCGCGCGGCACCGCCGATCCGTGCGCAGACGACCCTCAACGCCGTTTCCCGCACCGAGGTCACCGCAGGCACCTGGCTCTACGACCTCGGCCGCAACATCGCCGGTTGGCCGCAGGTCACGCTGCGCGGCGCCGCCGGCTCAAAGGTGCGGCTGCGTCCCGCGGAGTCGCTGACCAACGGCCGGGTCGACCAGAGTCAGGTCGGCTCCCCGGTCTATTTCGACGTCACGCCCGCCACGAATGCCGCCTTCACCTGGCACCCCCGCTTCATGTATTACGGCTTCCGCTATATCGAGATCTCCGGAGCGGACACCCCACCCGCCCTCGCCGACGTGCAGGGGATCGTGCTGCGGGCCGACAATGAGCGCACCGGCAGCCTCGACACATCCGACCCGATGGTCAACCGGATCCACGACATCGTGAACACCGCCATCGACGGCAACATGTTCTCCGTTCTCACCGACTGCCCCACCGGGAGAAGCTCGGCTGGCTGGAGGAGTCGCACCTGGTCGGCGACGCCCTCACTGCCAACTTCGACCTCGGCGCGTACTACAACAAGATCGTGCGGGACGTCGAGGACGCCCAACTCGCCAACGGCATGGTCCCGGACATCGCACCGGAATACACCGTCTTCTCCGGCGGTTTCCGCGACGACCCGAACTGGGGCGGTGCTCTCATCCTGGTGCCGTGGCAGATGTACCGCTCGTACGGCGACGCGCGGGTGCTGCGCGAGCACTACCCGGCGATGAAACGCTACCTGGACTACCTCGCCACCAAGGCGAATGGGCACATCCTCTCCTACGGGCTCGGCGACTGGGTCGCCTTCGACACGAGCACCCCGCTTGCTGTCACCGCGACCACCGCGTACTACCGCTTCGCCACCGCCATGACGCAGATCGCCGAGGCGGTCGGCGACACGGCGGGCAAGGCTGCGTACGCAGAGCGGGCCGAACAGATCCGCGGCGCGTTCAACGCCAAGTACTTCCACGCCGAGACGAACAGCTACGCCTCCGGTAGCCAGGCCAGTAACGCGCTGCCGCTCTGGGCCGGCATGGTTCCCGCCGACGCCCAGGCGGCCGTCCTCCAGCACGTCGTCGACGACGTCAAGGCGCGCGGCAACCATCTGTCCACGGGCGAGATAGGACTGCCCGCCCTGCTGGACGTGCTCGCCGACGGCGGTCACGCCGACCTGGTCCAGGCGCTGGCCAACAATCCGAGCAGCCCGAGCTACGCCTACCAGGTGCTGCACGGCGCGACCACGCTCACCGAACTGTGGGACGGACCGACGGCGGGCGCCTCGCAGAACCACTTCATGCTCGGCGCCATCGATGGCTGGTACTACCGGTACCTCGGCGGCATCCGCTCCACGGCACCCGGCTACCAGACCTTCCTGGTGCAGCCGGAGATCACCGGCGGCATGTCCCACGTACGAGCCGAGCAGCGCTCGCCGTACGGCCGGATCGTCAGCGAGTGGCGCCGCGACGGGAAGAGTCTGCACCTCGACGTCGAGGTGCCGGTCAACAGCAGCGCCACTGTATCGGTGCCACTGTTCGGGGAGGGCTCCGCTCGCTGGCGTGCCTCGGCGACAGCGGGCGCCACGTTCGTCGGCATCGAGGGTGACCGCGCGCTCTACCGGGTCGGCTCGGGCCGGTGGTCGTTCATCACCCGCACCCCTGACACGGCGCCGCAGACGAGCCCGGTGGTCGTCGAGGCGTCCACCGGCCAGGCCGCGGTCGTACCGGGCTGGCCCTCGACCGCGACCTTCCGGCTGGTCAACCTCGGCGACGCCGAGGTGACCGCGCGGCCACACGTCACGGCGTCCGCCGGCTTCACCGCGACCATGGACGCCGACTCGGTCACCGTGCCCGCCGGGCAGGGCGTGGAGGTTCCCGTCGCGGTCGAGCGGACCGACCAGGGCTCGACGAGCGGCACGGTGAGTCTCGCCGTGGGCACGAGCACGGCGAGCGTGCCGCTCGTGGCGAGTGGCAACCTCACCCGCGTCGCGACGATGACCGCCTCCAGCACCTGGCCCGGCTTCTCGGCCGCCAAGGCGAACGACGGCGACACCTCCGCGGCGCGCTGGGACGGTGGCGCCGGCTGGAACGACGGCACCTTCCAAAGCTTCCCGGACACGCTTACCGCGACGTGGAGCCGTCCGGTCACCCTCGACCGGGCCCGGCTCCACACCCACCCCGACGCCCGCTACTCACTGCGGGACTTCGACGTCCAGGCGTTCGCCGACGGCCAGTGGCGAACGGTGGCGTCGGTGCGCGGCAACACCGCGGGCCGGGTGGACACCACGTTCGCCGCCATCAGCACGACGGCACTTCGGCTGGTCGCGCTCGGCAGCAACGACGGCCAGTTCAGCCGGGTGATCGAACTCGAGGCGTACGCCCCGGGCACCTCCGGGCCCCCCGCGTGAGGACCACGACGGCCCTCGCTCTCCACGTCCCTTCGACCGGTCCAACTCCGAGGAGGTGTTTCCCGATGGCATCCCGATCGCTGCGGCGCGCCCGGCGCCAGCAGGTGCGGCACATCCCAAGGCTGCGCCGAGGGGATCCGGTGCGCCGGCCAGGCACACTCATGGCCAGAGTCCTCGGCGCGCCGGTCGCCGGCCTCCTGCTCGCCGTCTGGTGCCCGGTGCCTTCGGCGGCGGCTACCGCGGCGAACACCACCGTCGAGCGACTGCGGGTCGACGCGCTCACCGAGCCGATCGGGATCGACGACACCAGCCCCCACCTGAGTTGGGAACTGGTCTCGTCCGGGCGGTCCGTGACGCAGACCGCCTACGAAGTCCGCGCCGCCACATCGGCGGAGCGGCTCGACGACCCGGATCTGTGGGAGTCCGGCCGGGTCGATTCCGACCAGTCGACCGGCGTGCCCTGGGCGGGCGCGCAGCTGCGCTCGCGTCAGCGCGTGGTTTGGCAGGCGCGGATCTGGGACTCCGCCGGCCGGGTGTCGCGGTGGAGCGAGCCGGCGTCCTGGGAGATGGGACTGCTCGATGCGAACGACTGGTCGGCGCGCTGGATCGGCAACCCCGACTGGCTCGACCGCAAGCCCAAGCCGGTGGTGGTCACGCTGCCACCGCAGGACGCCCGGTACGTCCGCATCACCACGACCAAGCTCGGCCTGCCCCTCAAGGAGGGCAGCTCGCTGCTCTACCGGCTTCAGCTCGCCGAGGTGGTCGTTCAGGACGGTGCGCACGGTGCCAACCTGGCGCAGGGCGCGGCGATCAGCTCCAGCGACCCGAAGACCTACCCCGGCAAGTGGGAGCCCAGGTTCGCCACCGACGGCGTGCTCACCACCAACCAGCAGCCTTTCGGATATTCCAGTGCCGGCTACTCCGGGCCGGTGCCGACCAAACCGATCAGCATGACCGTCGACCTCGGCCAGGTCCGCCACCTGGACCGCGTGCTGCTCTACCCGCGGACCGACACCGTGACCGACGACGGACGCACTCCGAACTTCCCGGTCGACTTCGCCGTGGCGACGGCGGGCGCGGACGGGACGGGCTATGCCACCGGGGCTACCGTGTCGGGTCAGGTGGCGCCGCCCCCGTTCAATCTCGACTTCCCGGCGATGCCGCTGTTCGCGAAGCAGTTCACGCTCGACGCCCCGGTTCGCAGCGCCCGCCTCTACGCCACCGGCCTCGGCATCTACGACGCGCGGCTCAACGGCCGAACGGTGAGCCAAGCGGTGCTGCAGCCGCCGAACACCGACTACCACGCGCGCCTGGTCTACTCGACGGCCGATGTCACCGGCCTGCTGCGGGAGGGCGAGAACGCGTTGTCGGTCCGACTCGGAGCCGGTACTTCGATCGTCCCGGACAGCCCGGATCGCTACACGAAGTGGTCTGGAGTGCTGGGACCGCCGAAGCTCCTCGCCCAGCTCGAACTTACCTACGCGGACGGCCGCGTCGAGCGGATCGCCTCCGACCATTCCTGGCGCACCGCGCTCGGCCCGACGACCTTCACCCAGTGGTACGGCGGCGAGGACGCCGACGCCCGACTGGAGCAGCCCGGCTGGGACCTGCCCCACGCCGACCTCTCCCGGTGGAGGGCGGCCGGAGAAACCGACGCACCGACGTCCGGCGTGCGGCTTGCCGCGCAGATGGCACCGCCGATCCAACCGGTGGGACGGGTTTCCACCGTGAAGGTCACCGAGCCGGAACCCGGCACGTACCTGTTCGACCTCGGAGTCAACATTGCCGGCTGGCCGGAGCTGCACGTCAGTGGCCCGGCCGGCACCACGGTGACGCTGCAGCCGGGCGAGCGGCTCGGCGTCGACGGCCTGGTCGACCAGTCCACGATGATCCGGGGCGGAGCCACCTATCCGCCGATCCTCGACCACTACACCCTGGCGGGTCGGGGGGATGAGGTCTGGCACCCGAACTTCGTCTACCACGGGTTCCGCTACCTGCAGATCACCGGCCTACCGTCGCCACCCACCCGGGAGACGGTGAGCGGCATCATCCTGCGCGCCGCCAACGAAGAGTCCGGATCGTTTTCCTCGTCCAGCGCCCTGCTGGACGGCATCCAGCGGATCATCAACCGGGCCATCCAGGGCAACATGTACAGCATCCTGACCGACTGCCCAGACCGGGAAAAGCTCGGCTGGCTGGAGGAGACCCATCTCGTCCTCGGCGCGGTGAGCCGCAACTACGACGTGGCGGCCTACTACCGCGAGCTCGTGCGAAACATGGTCGAGGCGCAGGAACCGAGCGGGGTGGTCCCCGACATCGCTCCGCAGTACGTGATGTTCTCCGGCGACGTCCACGACGAGCCGAACTGGGGCAGCGCCCTCATCCTGGCGCCCTGGCAGATGTACCGCGCGTACGATGACATCGACACCCTGCGCTTCGCCTACGGCGCGATGCAGCGGTACTTCGACTACCTGTCCAGCAAGATGAAGGGCGGCCTGCTCGACTACGGGCTGGGCGACTGGGCCGCGATTGACAAGAGCACGCCCGACGGCGTGACGGCGACATTTGCCTACCACCGCGACGCCGTCACGCTCGCGGCGATCGCCCGCCTGCTCGGCCACGACAGCGATGCGGCCCGTTACGAGGCGGTTGCCGAGCGGGTCGCGGCAGCGTTCAACGCCGCTTTCCTGCACTCGAACACCGGCACCTACGCCACCGGTAGCCAGGCCAGTGACGCGCTCGCCCTGGACATGGGCGTCGTGCCCGAGGGGCTGCGGGGTCCCGTCCTGGCGCACCTCGTCGACAGCATCCGCGCCGCCGGCAACCACGTCACGGTCGGCGAGGTGGCGCTGCCTTCGTTGCTGCGGGTCCTCTCCGCAGCCGGGCGCGACGACGTCGTCTACGACATCGCCAGCCAGACCTCGAACCCGAGCTACGGCTACCAGGTGGTCCACGGGGCCACCGCGCTCGCCGAGTACTGGGACGGCCCGACCGGCTACGGCTCGCAGAACCATTTCATGCTCGGGGCGCTCGACGAATGGTTCACGGCGGGCATCGGGGGCATCCGGCAGGCCGAGGACTCGGTCGGCTTCCGCCGCCTGGAGATACGTCCGAGCGTGGTCGGGCGCCTCACCCACGCCCAGTCCTCCGTCCGCACGCCGTACGGCGAGGTGCGTACCGCGTGGCGGCGAACGGGCAGCACATTCCAGCTTGACGTCGCGGTGCCACCCGGCACGACGGCGAGGGTTGAGGTGCCCCTCTGGGCGGGCCACGGGGGTGCGAGCGCGACCGCCGGCGCCCAGCCGGTGCAGACCACCGAGGACCGCGCGACCTACGAGGTCGGCTCGGGGACGTGGTCTTTCGTTGCGCACACCGACGGTGCTGTGCCCGCGGATCGCGAGCAACTAGCGGTCGACGCTCCCGCCGCGGAGGTTGCCCTGGTTCCCGGCGAGGCGGCCACCGCCACGTTCTCCGTGCACAACCTCATGGACGATCCGGCCACCGTACGACTCGGCGTCGAAGCCAGCACCGGCTTCGTCGCAACGGCCGAGGCGAGAACCCTTACGGTCCCGCCGCACACGACGGTGCCCGTGCCGGTCCGGGTAGAGCGGACAGATGCTTCGGCGCTGTCCGGGCGGGTGGACCTGACAGCCGGGGACGACGCGGCCACCGCCTCCATCATCGCCACCGAAAACTGGGTGCGGGGCGCGACGATGAGCGCATCCAGCGTCCACTCAGGATCGTCGCCGGCGTTCACCAACGACGGGATCACCGATTCTGCGGCCTGGAGCAACGGCGTCGGCGGCTGGAACGACGACACCCCCACGGTATTCCCGGACGCGCTCACCGCCACGTGGAGCCACCCGGTGACGTTGTCCCGCGTTCGACTGTTCACCCTCGACAGCGCCCAGTACCCAGCGGAGCGCGTCGGGGTGCGCGACGGCACGGTGGAGGCGCTGGTTGACGGCACCTGGCGCCCGGTCGCGACGATCGCCAGCAACACGGCCGGGCTTCTCGAGCGCACCTTTGCACCGGTCCAGGCGACCGCGCTGCGGCTCGTCGTTACGGACTCCAACGACCACACGTACAGCCGCATCCTGGAGCTGGAGGCCTACTCGTCATGAGCTCACGCCCCCGAAACGCCTTCCTCGCCTTGTCGCTCGTCGCCCTGGTCGTCTCACTGGCACCGCCCCCAGCGGTCGCCGCGAGCGCTCCCGCGCTGAGCGTGACTGCCCTGGAGACCGAGCACGCCCACAACCCGCTCGGCATCGACGCGGCCCGCCCACGGCTCGGCTGGACCCTGTCATCGTCCGAGCGCGGTCAGCGCCAGACCGGCTACGAGATCCTCGTCGCCACCTCGCCGGGCCGGCTCGAGCCGGGCGAGGCGGACGTCTGGGACAGCGGTCGCGTCAGCTCAAGTGCCACGTTCGACGTGCGCTACGCCGGGCCGGACCTCGCGTCGCGGACCCGCTACTGGTGGCGGGTCCGCTCCTGGGACGCGCAGGGCCGCGCCTCCGGCTTCAGCCCTCCGGCCTCGTTCGAGACCGCCTTCCTCGACGCGAACCAGTGGACCGGCTCGTGGATCGGCGCCCCGGTAGCCACCGCCGACAAGCCGAACCTGCAGGGCGCGTCCTGGATCTGGTATCCGGAGGGCGAGCCGGGAAATTCCGCGCCCGCGGCCACCCGCGTATTCCGGCGCGGCTTCTCGGTGCCCTCGGTCGCGGAGCTGACCTCGGCCCGGCTGGTCATGACCGGCGACGACGGCTTCACCGCCTGGATCGACGGCACCCAGGTGGCCAGCGCCGACCCGCGTCCGGAGCTGGAAAGCTGGCGTAGCCCCGTCGTCACCGACGTCACCTCCGCGGTCCGCGACGGTGCGAACGTGCTCGCGGTGGCCGCGACCAACGGCCGGGTCAGCCCCGCCGGGCTGCTCGGCCGGCTGGAGCTGCGCTACGCCGACGGAACGACGACCCGGGTGGACACGGACGGGACGTGGCGTCGGCCACCGGGCCGACCGACGGCTGGCAGCAGGTGGGATTCGACGACACGGCGTGGCCGGCCGCGAAGGTGATCACCGCCTGGGGCGGCAGCCCGTGGGGCCAGGTTTCGCCGGCGGCCCCGACGGCTCCGGAGCCGTTGCTGCGCAAGGAGTTCGCCGTCCGTGACACGCCCGTACGCCGGGCGCGCCTCTACCTCAGCGGCGTCGCGTACGCCGAGGCCACGCTCAACGGCCGGCCGACCACCGACACCGTGCTCGAACCGGGCTTCACCCGCTACGACCGCACCGTCCAGTACGTCACCCGGGACGTCACCGGCAACCTGCGGCCGGGGACGAACGCGCTGGGCGTACGGCTCGGCCGCGGCTTCTACGGCATGACCCAGGCCAACGTCTGGAACTGGCACACCACGCAGTGGACGGGCGAACCGCGGGTGCTCGGCCAACTGGAGATCGAGTACACCGACGGCACGCGGCAGGTGATCGCCACCGACGGGTCCTGGCGCACGGCCGAGGGGCCGGTGCGGTACGACTCGCTCTACGGTGGCGAGACCTACGACGCCCGCACCGAGCAGCCGGGCTGGGACGCGCCGGGCTTCGACGCCGGCGCCTGGCGGCCGGCCGTGGTGGTCACCGCCCCGGCCGGGCGACTCGTCGCCGAGAGCCAGGAGCCGATCCGGGTCACCGAGACGCTGCGCCCGACCAAGGTCACCTCACCGCGCTCCGGTGTGTACGTGTTCCACCTGCCGCGCAACGTCGCGGGCTGGGCGCGCGTCCGCGTGCAAGGCGCGGGCGGCACCAAGGTCACCTTGCGCTACGGCGAAATGCTCGACGCCGGCGGCAACCTCGTGTCCGCCAACGGTCTCGTCACCGGCCGCTTCCAGACCGACGAGTACGTGCTCGCCGGGCGCGCCGAGCCGGAGCAATGGGAGTCCCGCTACACCTACAAGGGCTTCCAGTACGTCGAGGTGACCGGCTGGCCCGGCACCCCGACCATCGAAGACCTCGACGCCCGGGTCGTGCACAGCGACCTCGCCTCGGTCGGAGACTGGTCGAGCTCCCAGCCGCTGTTCGAGACGGTGCGTGAGCTGACCCGGCACACGGTTCTCAACAACACCCACGGCATCCCCACCGATACCCCGATGTACGAGAAGAACGGCTGGGCCGGCGACGCGCAGCTCATGGCCGAGACCGACATGTTCGAGTTCGACATGCGGCGGCTCTACGAGAAGTGGCTGGGCGACATCCGGGACAGTCAGGGCGCGGACGGCCTGGTGCCGGGCATCGCGCCGGACAATGGTTGGGGGCTGGGGTGGCCCGGCCAGGCGCCGCCCTGGGATGCGGCGTACGTGCTGATCCCGTGGGCGATGTACGAGCGCTACGGCGACCGGGACATCCTCGCGGCGCACTACCCCGACATTCGCGAGTACATCGAGTACGAGATCGGGCGCGCGCCGGCTGGTCTGCACTCGAGCTCGCTCAACGACTACCTCGCTCCCGGCTACGGCGGGAACAGCCCCGAGGACCCGACCCTGGCCGGCACCGCGTACGCCTACGCGAACGTCTCGGCGATGGCTCAGATCGCGGACGCCCTCGGCAAGGACGCCGATGCCGGGCGCTACCGGGCAGCGGCGGCGAAGATCCGGGACGCTTTCAACGCGGCGTTCCTGCGCGGAGACGCGTACGTGACGTCCTCCGACCCGGGCTACCGGCAGACGAACAACCTCCTGCCGCTCGCCTTCGACATGGTGCCGGCGGACGAGGTGGACGCCGTCGTGGCCCGTCTCGTGCGTGAGATCGGCGTCAAGGGCGACCATCTCGACACCGGCGCGTTGGGAACGAAGTTCCTGCTCACCGAGCTGACCCGCCGCGGCTACGGCGACCTGGCCTACCGGATCGCCACGCAGCGCACCTACCCCTCCTGGGGCTACTGGATCGACAACGGCGCGACGTCGCTGTGGGAACGGTGGGACCTCGGTGCGCGCTCTCGTGACCACGCCTTCCTCGGCGGCGCCATCGGCGAGTGGTTCTACGAAGACCTGGCGGGCATCCGGCCGACCGCGCCCGGCTACGAGCGCTTCGACGTGGCGCCCCAGCTGGTCGGCGACCTCACCTCCGCGTCGGCGCGTCTCAACACGGTACGCGGCGTGGTGGCGAGCGGCTGGCGCAAGCGCGATGGTGGCGCTCTCGACCTGGACGTGACCGTGCCGGTGGGGGCCACCGCGACGGTCTCCGTCCCCGCCGCCAACCGCTGGGCCGTGATCGAGAGCGGACGGCCCGCGGCGGACTCGCCCGGCGTCACGTTCGTCAAGTTCGCAGGCGGGCGAGCGGTGTTCTCCGTCGGCTCCGGCACGTACGCCTTCCGAACCGGCCCCCAGGCTGCCCGGATCGGCGCGGCGACCGATGCCGCCTCGGCGCTGGGCGACGCCGTCACCGACGCGCAGCTCAACCCGGGTCAGCGCGGCTACGCCGACGCGCGCACGCGCAGCATTGCCGACGCGCTGCGCCAGTCGCTGGAGAAGACCGCGCGGGGCGACATCGACGTGGCCGGCCAGCTCGTGCAGCAGACTCTGGCCGCCGAGGCGCACATGTCCCGGTGGCTCGACCGCCAGGACGGGCTGCCCGACGCGGATCGGCAGCGCCTGGGCCAGACGCTCACCGCGCTGCACAAGGCGCTGTCGGAGGCGTCCGCTGTGCTGCTCGGCATCACCGTCGAGCTGACCGGGGTCGACGAGCCGCTCGTCGCGGGCAGCACGACGCGGCTCACCGCGGTCGTACGCAACAGCGGCGCGGCGCCGGTGCGCGACGTGGGCGTGGCGGCGGGCGCACCGGACGGCTGGACGGTCCGGGCCGGCGGTGACACCGGCACCGGTGCCATCCGCCCCGGGGACGCCTTCTCCGTGCCGCTGGACGTGACCGCGCCGCTGTCCGCGTCCGCCGACAGCGTCCCGCTGCATCTCACGCTGGGCTGGACCGCCGGCGGCGGCACCGCGGACACCGCATACGACGAGTTCCTCGCCGTGCGGCCCGCCGTCACGGTCGGGACTCCCCGCGCCGGCGCCTGGCCCGATCAACCCGGCACGCCGGTGACCGTCGACGTGCCGGTGGCCAACGCGGCCGACGTGGCACTGGCGGGCACGGCGGAGGCGAGCGCCCCCCAAGGCTGGACGGTGTCACCGGCGACAGCGCAGCTGCGCGTCCCGGCCGGCGGCGCAGCAGACGTGCAGCTCCGGCTGACGCCAACCGGGGCCGCCGTACCGGCGAGCGCGGACATTGCCCTGTCCCTGACGTTGCAGCCCGAGGGGCGTACGGATGAGCTGCGCCTGCCGGCCACGGTAAGGCTGGGAAACCTGGCCCGTGGCCGGCCGGTCGCCGCCGCGCACAGCCTGGAGGTCGCCAACTGGTCCAAGAGCCTGCTCGTGGACGGTAAACGCCGCAGCGAGGACTCGGCGAAGGGCTACACCAGCGACCCGCCCGCGAACAGCCGCGACACCGTCGAGTGGCTTTCGGTCGACCTCGGTGCGCCGACCTCCCTGGACCGGGTCGTGCTCCATCCGCGCACGCAGACACCGAACGACAACGGTGTGCCGGCGGACGGGGCCGCCTTCCCGCGCACGTTCCAGATCCAGACGTCCGACGACGGGTCGACGTGGAAAGCCGTCCGGACCGTAACGGATCACGTGCAGCAGGGCACGACACCGCAGGCGTACACGTTCGACGGCGCCGTGACCGCACGCTACGTCCGCGTGTACGTGACGGTGCTCGGCGAGCCGGCGGGCGACGACGCCCAGCGGGGCCTGTACCGGCTCCAACTCGCCGAGCTCGAGGCGTACGGGGCGCAGGTCAAACCATGAGCGCCCGAGTTCAGCCGGGGAGCTCGTCGGCGCCGCACCGCCGCAGCCGGTGGCGACGGACCCGATCAGCCGACAGTGTCCGAGTGACCAGAGGGGATGTCGTGACTCCTCCGATGCTTGAAGGCACCGGCTTCTCAGACCGCCGCGGCGGTCTGACGGGCAAGCCCTGCCCGCAAGATGTTCCTGGCCGCGTTCACGTCTGCGTGCGCGGTATGCCCGCAGGCGACGCATCGGAACTCGGCTTGGGTGACGCGGTTCTCCCGGGCGCAGTGTCCGCACTCATGGCAGGTGCGGGAGGTGTTGCGGGGGTCGACCTCGACGACGGTACGTCCGGCGCTTTCAGCCTTGGCGTGCAGCACGGTGAGGAACACCCCCCAACCCGCGTCGAGGATCGAACGGTTCAGCCCGGATTTCGCGGCCACGTTGACACCGGGTGTGTCGACGGTGCCGGCGGCGGAGCGGGTCATGTTGCGGATCTGCAGCGCTTCGTGGCAGATCAGGTCGTGGTGGCGCACCAGCCACCGGGCTGTCTTGTGGGCGTGGTCGAGGCGCTGCCGGCGCACCGTGCCGTGCAGGGCGGCGACCCGCTCACGGGCTTTACGGCGCCTGCCGGAGCCACGCTTGCACCTGGCCAACGCCTGCTGGCCGGCCGCGAGCCGGGCGGCCGAAGCGGCGAGGAGTCGGGGGTTGACGACCTCAATCTCGTCGGAGGTGGTGAGGAACGAGGCGACACCCATGTCGACACCGACCGCCCTGCCGGTGGCGGGCAGCGGTTCGACTGGCACCTGGTCACAGGACAGGATGAGATACCAGCGGCGCCCGTCGCGTTTCACGCTGATCGTCTTGACGGTGCCGTCGACCTTGCGGTGGGTGTGGACCCGGACGTGCCCGACGCCTTGCAGGTAGACGCGGGTTTGTCCGGAGTCGGGAGCAGAGTTCCACCGGCACCCGTCGCGGTCTTTCGGCCATTCGACGGTGTCGAACCAGCCGACGCCCTTGTAGCGCGGATATCCCGGGGTCTGTCCGGCTTCGACGCGGCGGAAGAACGCCGCGAACGCCTTGTCGAGCCGGCGAAGGGTGGCCTGCTGGGACGAGAACGACCAACGGCCCTGCCCGTCCGGGTCGGTCCGGCGGATGTCCTTGAGCTGTCCGGACTGGTGGCCGTAGCGGATCGTGGTGCGGGCTCGCCGGTACGCCTCGCGACGTTCCTCCAGGGCGGCGTTGTACAGGTGCCGGTGATCGTTCAAGCAGGCCGCGATGGCGGCGGCCTGCTTGACGGTAGGACGCAACAGGAACTTGTACGCCCGCCTCACGACGGCCCGCCCTTAAGCCAGGGGCGTTCGTACTGCGTGTCGAGGTACCGCCGTGCCGTCGCGGCGGACACCGCGCCGACGGTCGCCACGAACAACGACCCGAACCACAGGGTCGGCAGCCGGGACCGCAGCGACGGAATCTCCTCCCCCAACGTCCGGGACGTGAAGCCCTTCAGCTGGCTCGCGATGTACGACGGTAAGTCCCGCCAGCCGTGCTCGTCGCACCTGGCGCGGATCAGTTCCTCACGGCGGACCGCGACCAGGCCGGTCAGCACTCGACGGTACCCCGGGCACCACACCACGTGGTACCCGTGGTCGTACCCACCCCCGGCGGAAGCCCGCACCCCACGAACCACACCACCAAGGTACCGACAGTCCACAACTAGCAGTGAAGGGAGGGAGCGCGGATCCACCCGACACCTGAAGGCGCCGGTCCCCTCCGCGCGATCCTGATGGCGCGACGGTTCATCAGCTGGACGGCGGGTGGCGTGGCGGCGCTGCTGCTCGCAGCTACCGTTCCGTTGGCCGCGGCGGCCAGCCCTAGCGGCACCGGGCAGGCCGGGTGGGACGCGAAGACCGGGCGGCTGGATCCGGCCACGTTCACAAACCCGCCGGCGACGGATCGGCCGCATGCCTTCTGGTTCTGGAACGGCAAGCTCACCGAGGACGAGTTGTCCCGGCAGCTCGACGAGATGAAGGCCAAGGGCATCGAGGAGTTCTTCATCCATCCGCGGCAGGGGCTGGGCGGGGATTTCGGCGTCACCGAGAACAGCTACTACCTGTCGAAGGACTACTTCGACAAGGTCGGTTTCGCCCTCGCGGAGGCCAAGCGCCGCGGCATGAAGGCCTGGCTCTACGACGACCTCAACTGGCCGAGCGGCTTCGCCGGCGGCCGCACGGTCTCCGGCGGCGACGTCGACGGAAGGACCGTGCCCGCCGATCCCGACTACCTGCCGTGGTATCTCACCCCGGTCGCCAAGGACGTCACCGGCCCGGTCGACTACGACCAGCCGGTACCGGTGTCGGTGCCGAGCGGCTGGTCAGTCAGCGAAGGGGTCCTCACCGTCAACGGCGGAGAGGTCGGCCTGGCCAAGGACGGGGCCGACTGGTCGGGCTACCGGATGGAGTTCGACCTGACCGTTGACGCGCTTTCTGGCGGGTGGACCATGCACAGCCGCGGCGCCGCCAACCTCGTCATGGTCAACCTGACCACGACCTCCCCGTACAACCCGGAGGCCGCCTCGACGTTCGGCGTGCATGTCCGGGTGAACGGGGCGTACCAGCTCGTCGGCGCCCGCATCCCGGCCGGAAGGACGATGCGCGACGGCGAGCGGCACCACGTCGCGACCGACGTCCGCGGCGACACGGTGACGCTCTTCCTCGACGGCCGCGAGGTCGGCAGCCGCAGCGACCCCCGCATCGGCGCGCTCGCCAAGGGTCGCGTCGGCCTGCGCTCCGGCCAGGACGAACGGGCCCGCTTCGACAACCTGAAGGTCACCGCGCTCGACGGCGGAGCCACCCTGCTGGCGGACGACTTTTCCGCCGGCCTCGCCCGCTGGGACGTCACCCAGTCGCCGGCGTCCTCGCTCGTCGCCGCCGTCGCCCTGCGCAAGCGCGGCGACGGCAGCTGCGTGACCAGCGGGCAGGCCCGCGGCAGCGCCCTTGACGGCGACTCGGCCGTCGAGCTGACCGGCAAGGTGGGCGCCGACGGCCGGCTGCGCTGGGACGTGCCGGAAGGCCACTGGTGCCTGCTGCACCTCGTGCAGCGGCCGCTGGTCAACTACCACCCGGACCTCGAGCCCGACCAGCCGTACGTCGACATGCTCAACCCCCAGGCGACCCAGAAGTTCATCGACATCACCCACGAGACGTACGCGCGCCGGTTCGGCGACGACTTCGGCTCGACGATCCAGGGCATCTTCAACGACGAGCCGGGCTTCTACAACAACTTCCCGGACAACCGGGGAGGCGCCGACTCGCTCGGCTCCATCCCGTGGACGCCCGGGTTCCGCGAATACCTGACCGGCAACGCGGGTTACGACCTCACCGGGCGGCTTGCTGCGCTCTGGTACGACACCGGCGCGGCGACCACGAAGACCAGGATCGACTACTACGACGCGCTGTCCGACCGCTACAACGAGGCGCACACCAAGCCGCTGGCCGACTGGGCGGAGGGGCACCACATCGCGCTGATCTCCAACCCGCTCGTCGAGGAGGACCTCGGCAGCCACCGGCTGATCGAGGGCGGCAGCTGGTTCGAGATGAGCAAGCACTACCAGCTACCCGGCATGGACCTGATCAGCGGCCTGGACACCAACGTCATCACGCCGAAGCTGAACTCGTCGGTGGCGCACCTGTTCGACCGCAAGCGCAACCTCGCGGAGACCTTCGGCGCGTTCGGGTGGGACCTGTCGATGGAGGAGATGAAGCGTACGGTCGCCTGGGAGGTGGCCGGCGGTGTCGACCTCATCGACAACCACGCCTTCTACTACTCGATCGACGGGCAGCGGCGCTACGAGTCGCAGCCGAGCGAGTTCTTCCAGAACACGTTCTGGCCGCGCTTCGGCGCGTACGCATCGTTCACCGGCCGGCTCGTCGAGCCGGCCCGGGGAGCCACACCGGTCAACCCGGTCGGCCTGCTCTATCCCAGCTCATCGGTGATGGCCGAAGGAACGCCGTGGACGGTCCGCGGCTTCGCCGGCAACGGTCCCGGCCTGAGCGAGGTCGACGGCTCGTGGAAGGGCACGTCCAAGGCACTGCTCGCCGCGCAGCTGGACTTCGACTATCTCGACGAACTCGCGCTGGCCGGGGACCCGGACCTCAACGTCGGGCTCACCGTCGACGAGGGCCGGTTGCGGCTGCACGACCAGACCTTCCAGGCCCTGGTCATGCCGAAGACGACCGTGCTGTCGCTGGAGGCGCTCGCCGCTGCGGAGCGGCTGGTCGCCCAGGGCGGCACGCTCGTGGCCGTCGACGGCTGCCGACGCGGGAGGCGGAGGGCCGGGACGCCGAGTTGCGCCAGCGGCTGGCGGCCCTGTTCGGCACCGACCCCGCCGCGCCGTCGGCCGCCCGTAGGACCAGCGGCGCCGGCGGCCTCGCCGTCTACCTGCCGTCCCGCGCCGACCTCGCCGCGACGCTGAAGGAGCGGATCGACCCCGGCGTCACCCTCTCGCCGGCCAGCCCCGACATCCGGGTACGGCATGTGAAGCGGGCGGCGGACGACGCGGTGCTCGTCACCAACCTCTCGGCCGCGACCGTACGCACCGACGTGACGGTCAGCGTGCCGCAGGTGCCCGAGATCTGGGACCCGGAGACGGGCCGCACGGACGTCGCGCCCGTGTTCCGGCTCGCCGACGACCGGGTGACGGTGGCGATGCAGTTGCGGCCGTACCAGGCCACCTGGCTGGTCTTGCGGCCTGGGGCGCATCCGATCGGCCAGACGCCGCACGCCACGGCCAGCAACGCCCCCGTTTCCGGGATCGCCGTCGACGGCGAGGCGTTGCGGGCGCGGGTCGCCGTGGACCAGCCCGGCGACGTCTACGTGACCGGACGGTACCGCGGGGAGACGTACGGGGGGACCGTGACGGTCGACGACCCGCTCACCCCGATCGCGCTCGACGGTCCGTGGCAGTTCCGGTTCGACCGGGAGGGCGCGCAGACCGTGGCCCGGCCGCTCGGGTCGTGGACCGCGCTCGACCCGGCGTTCTCCGGCACCGGCGTATACCGCCGCGACGTCGACATCCCCGACGGCTTCCGCACCGACGGGCTGCGCGTGCTCCTCGACCTGGGCTCGGTGCGGGACCTGGCCGCGGTCTCGGTTAACGGATCGCCGCCGCGGCACGTCGACTGGCAGCCGTACACGCTGGACGTGACCGACCTGCTCAGGGAGGGCACGAACACGGTCGAGGTGCGGGTGACCAACACCCAGACCAACGCGTTCGAGGGCCGGGCCAATCCGTCCGGCCTGCTCGGGCCGGTGGTCCTGCGTCCGCAGCGCGTCCTCGACGTCACGCTCGGCGCGGGGGAGCAGGTCCGGTCGCTCGCCCTGGCGGCGGCGCCCGCGTCGGCGCGAGTGCTCCCCGGCGGCAGCGTGCAGGTCACCGCGGTGATCGACGGGATAGCCCCGGACCGGCTCTCCGGCGCGCTCGCCGTCTCCGCGCCCGACGGCTGGACGGTCCAACCGGCATCGCAACGCTACGACGTCGCCTCGTCAGGAACGCCGGTGACGCTGCGGCCCACCGTGACAGTCACCGCCGGGAAGTCAACCGCGGACGGCACCTACGAGGTGAGGCTGACCGCGACCGGCGACGACGGGCGCACGGCGACCGCGACGGTGCAGGTGGTGGTGACGCATTCTCTGGTGGCGTGGGAGTTCGCCAGGGACGGGGACGCCGAGGGCTGGACGGCAGCCAACCAGCTGACGCCGTTCACCGTCTCCGGCGGCGTGCTCGCCACCTCCGCCACCGGCGGTGATCCGTTCCTGGTCCAGAGCCAACCGCTCTCGCAGGACCTGGCACAAGGCCTCATCGTCGAGGTGACCATGTCAACGTCCGTGAGCAGCCAGGGGCAGGTCTTCTGGACGACCGCCGCGCAGGGCGGGTTCTCCGAGGACAAGAGCGCCAGGTTCGTCGTGACCGGCGGGCCCACCCGCACCTACACCATCACGATTCCTGCCCAGGGCACCCGGCTCACCGGCCTGCGGCTCGATCCCACGACGACCCAGGGCGACATCCGCATCGAGGCGATCAGGATCCTCCCGGGAGGTGGCGCATGAGCCCGTCGATGAGTCGCCGCCGGTTCATGCAGACCGGGGTTGCCGGCGGCGCCGCCGCCGCGCTCGGCGGGCTCAACCCGCTGATGTCACTGGCGGCCGTGGCGCAGGCGCCCGCGGATGTCCCCAGCGGGCTGCTCACCGCGCTCCTCGACGACCCACTGGGCGTGGGCGACCCCCACCCGCGGCTGTCCTGGGTTGTTCCCGCCAACGGGCCGCAGGCGTTGCAGAGCGCCTACCAGGTTCAGGTCGCCCGCACTCGTGGCCGCCTGCTCGACGAAGACCTGCTCTGGGACAGTGAGCGGGTCGCCTCGGCCGAGTCGACAGCCGTGTCGCTCGGGGGCCCGCCGCTGGAGCCACGCGGCGTGTACTGGTGGCGGGTGCGCACCTGGACCAACGGCGACAAGCCGTCGGGGTGGTCGCAGCCGCAGCGCGTCGCCACCGGAATCGGCCCCGACTGGGCGGCCACCCCGGTGTGGGCCCCCGCGCCGCCGCCCCCGCCGGTCCTGCGCGACGGGCGGTTCGCGGTCAGGACAGTGATCAAGGAGAAGTCGGCGGGCCTGGTGTTCCGGGCGGCCGACGACCGCAACAACTACCTGTGGCAGCTCCTCGCCGGACCGGCCGGTGTGCTGAAGACCCACGTGCAGGTCAACGGGGCCTACCGGGTGCTGGCCGAGCGCCCGATCGGCCGCGCCGTCCCACTCGGCACCCCGGTGCGGGTCGACATCGAGCTCGCAGGCACGCGCATCCGCACCTACGTCGACGGCGACCTGGTCGACACGATCGACGACGCGACGTACGCGAGCGGCACCGTCGGCTTCCGCAACGGCGGCTCGGAGTCACAGACGTACGACGACATCACATTCACCGACCCGTCCGGCACGGTGCTGCTCGCCGAGGACTTCTCCCGCGGACCTGGCGCTTTCCCCGGCGGGACCGTGCAGAACGGCGCGCTGGCCGTCGGCCGCAGCCAGCAACTCCTGGCCGGCCCGGCACCGGAGCACTGGGCCGCGCTGC
Source organism: Micromonospora sp. ATA51 (assembly GCF_016802855.1). NCBI lineage: Bacteria > Bacillati > Actinomycetota > Actinomycetes > Micromonosporales > Micromonosporaceae > Micromonospora > Micromonospora sp. ATA51. The sequence continues at coordinate 85,554 of NZ_JAEVHJ010000001.1, forward strand.
GCACCGAGGTGCGGCTGGCCGACAAGCCGATCGAGTCGGCGGTCCTCTACGTGACCGGACAGTCCCCGGATCCCATCCGGCAGTACGTCTACTCCGCCTGGGTCAACGGCGCGTTCGTCGGTTCGGGCCCGACGCGTGCGCCGGCCAGCGAACCCCGGTACCACACCTACGAGGTGACCGCGTTGCTGCGCCGCGGCGAGACCAACGCGCTCGCAGCCCTCTGCTACACACCGACCGACAAGCGCTTCCTCGCCCAACTGGAGATCCGATACGCCGACGGCTCCCGCCTCACCTTGGGCACCGGCGCGGGCTGGCGGGCCCGGACCGGCGATCGCTGGCTCCCACCCGCCGGTGACCTTCGCGGCGGCTACTACACCGCCCCGCAGGAGTTCATCGACGCCCGGGAGGAGCCGGTCGGCTGGCTGTCCCCCGGCTTCGACGACTCGTCCTGGACGCCGGCAGCCGAGCGGGCGCCGATCGAGGGGCTACTGCCGGCCCAGACGCCGAACCTGCTGCGCGAGACGGTCGCCCCGGCCGCGGTACGACCGGTCGGCGACGGCCGATGGATCGTCGACCTCGGGCGGGAGATCGTCGGCGGCCTCGCGCTCGACCTCACCGAGGCACGCGCCGGCCAGACCGTGGAGGTGCGGCTGGGGGAGGAGCTGTCCGGGCCGGACACGGTCCGCTACCAGTTGCGCGGCGGCAACGTCTACCGCGAGGTGTGGACCCTGCGGGACGGCGCCCAGCACCTGGAGCACTGGGGCTACCGGGGCTTCCGCTACGCCGAGCTGATCACGGACCCGACGCTGGATCTCACCGGCGCGGTACGGGGAGTCGCGATCCGGCTGCCGTGGCGGGCGGACGATGCCGCCTTCCGCTGCTCCGACGACGACCTCAACCGGGTCTGGGAGATGTGTCGCTACTCCATCGAGGCGACCCGGCTGGACCTCTACCAGGACACCCCCACCAGGGAGCGCGGGCCGTACGAGGGCGACGCGTACGTCAACGAACTCTCCGAGTACGCGACACAGCGCTCGTACGCGCTCGCCCGCTGGTCGAACTCCTACCTCGCGCGGCGCCCGACGTGGCCATCCGAGTACCGGCTGATGTCGGTGCTGTCGGCGTGGCAGGACTACCTGCACACCGGCGACGCGGATCAGCTGGCCCGCGACTGGCCGCTGTACGTCGCGAAGAACTTCGACGAGTTCCTTGCCGCGGACGGCCTGCTGGACAAGCCGACGTCCATCGGCGGTGTCTCAGACCTCGTCGACTGGCCGGTCAGCAACCGCGACGGATACGTGCTCACCACCGTCAACACGGTGGTCAACGCCTTCCAGTGCGCCGCGTTCGCGACGTGCGCCGAGGTGGCGCGGGTCCTGGGCAAGGCCGAGGAGGAACGCCGGTTCGCCGACCTGGCGGGACGGCTCCGGCAGGCGGTCAACGACCAGCTGCTCGATCGGCCGGCCGCGGCCTACCGGGACGGGCTCAGCACCGCGCACCGGGCCCAGCACGCCACCGCGTTCCCGATCGCGCTGGGTGTGGCCGACGAGGCCGAGGTGTCCGCGCTGGCCGCCGCGCTGGCCGCCGGCGGGATGCGGATGAGCGTGTACGGCGCCCAGTTCCTCCTCGACGCGCTCTACCTCGGTGGGCGGGGCGATGCCGGGTACGCGCTCATGACCAGCCGCGCCCGGGAGAGCTGGCTGCACCTGATGGACGATCTCGGCGCGACGATCGTCGGGGAGGCATGGGACCCGGCGCTCAAGCCGAACATGACGTTCTCGCACGCCTGGGGTTCGGCGCCCGCCAACGTGGTGATGCGTCGCCTCCTCGGGGTCACCGTCACGGCGCCGGGGGCGGCACAGGTGGAGGTACGACCACAGCCCGGTCCGCTGGAGTGGGCGCAGGGCCGGGTGCCGACGATCCGGGGACCGGTCGGGGTGCGCATCGACCACCGCGACGGCTACCGGCTCGACGTCGACCTGCCGCCGAACGTCCGTGGCCGCATCCTGGTGCCGCTCGACGGCTCGCCGCCGCAGGCCTTCCGCGTCATCGGCGCGGGCCCGCACCCGGACCGCACCGTCGTCGACGGTCACGTCGTACTGAGCGGCGTGGCACCGGGACGCACGACCGTGTTCCTCGACCAGCGCCGCGAGTCCGCCGCTAACGGATGACAGACCACCGCATCTTCCCGCAAGCGATCGACGAGGTGACCACCATGAGACGTACCCGCTTCGCCGCCATCTCGCTGACCACCGCGGCCGTACTCGTTGCCAGCACGGGTGTGGCCAGCGCCGAATCTGGTGGTCTCGCCGCCCCGGCGCCCGGGGACTGGCAGCGATACGTGCTCACCCCGCAGACCCGCGGCGTCGCGCCGCTCCGGGTGGTCTCGGCGGACAGCCGCGGCGGGGAGATCACCAACCCGGCCGGGTTGCTGGCCGCGACGGACAACCGATGAAGATCACCAAGACCGGTGCCGGCGCCGACCCCCGGTTGATCGTCGACTTCGGACGCGAAGTCTCCGGCTACCTCAGCGTCGACTTCGCCGGCGCCGCACCGACAACCCTCTTCGCATTCAGCGAGACGCTCGGCTACCTGGGCGACTGGGGCGACACCTTCGGCACGACGAGCTGGATCGCCAACGGCGACGCGTCCAAGCCACAGCGCGAGCGCCGGTTCGAAAGCCCGCACGAGCAGGCACCGGCCGGTGCCGGCACCTGGCAAGACCCGGAGCTGCGCGGCGGGTTCCGCTACCTGATGATTCGGCTCGCGCCCGAAGCGCCCGCCGGGTCCAGCGTGAGCGTCGACGCCGTCCGTGTCCGGTACACGGCCGCGCCCGGCATCAACCTGGCCGACCGCGACGCGCTGCTGCCCGGCTGGTTCCTCTCCTCCGACGACGCGTTGAACAAGATCTGGTACGGGGGCGCGCACACGATCGTCAACGGCACGATCGACCCGACCCAGGGCATCGAGAACGGCACCGAGACGATCGGTGTGGGCGAGCGGGTTATCGTCGACGGCGCCAAGCGCGACCGGCTGGTGTGGAACGGTGACCTCGCGATCACCGGGCGCATCGCGTACGTCTCCACGGACGACCGGCAGGCCATGCGTGACTCGTTGCGCAGCATCGCCCGCACCCAGCGCGGCGACGGCTACCTCTCGGCCTGCTCGCCCAACGGGCTGGGCGCCCCGGTCTGCCAGGGCTTCCTCGAATACCACCTGTGGTGGCTGCGCGGGCTTCAGGAGTACTACCTCTACACCGGTGACACAGCATTCGTCGCCGAGATGTGGCCGACGTTCACCAGAGCCATGGCGTTCCTGGAGACCCGGCTGACCGCCGAGGGTTTCGAGGGCACCGAGGCGCAGGATTCGGCGCCGAAGCTGCTGCCCGGCCACACCCAGGGCCAGACGTTCACCGCCACGTCGCCGTTCACCGCCGCCGGTGGCAGGTTCCCGACGTACAACACCACGGGTGCGGACATGACGCTGTCGCTCTACCGCGGGCAACCCGGCGCGGGTCAACTCGTCGCGAGCAAGCGGTTCGAGGACGTGGTGGACAACGCGTGGCTCATGATCGACCTGCCGGAGGCGGCCGCCCCCGGCGCCTACTACCTCGAGCAGTCCGACCCCTCGGGCACCGTCGCCTGGTGGACCAACTCCACCGACGCGTACCCGCAGGGCACCGCCCTGACCGACGGGAAGCCGATCGCCGGCGACCGCACCCTGCGGATCGCGACGGTCAGCGACGACCGGACCCGGCTGCTCGACCTCTACGACCAGGGCGGGCACTGGATCTACGGCGACTCCGGCAAGGAGACCGAGGTCAACGCCCTGTACGTCGAGGTGCTGCGCGACGCGGCGGCGTTCGCCGAGCTGCAGAACGACAACCCTAAGGCCACCCACTGGCGGGAGCTGATCCCCGAGGTGGTGCGCGGGGTCAACGACCAGCTGTGGAACGAGACCGCAGGGGCTTACCGGCAGTCCACCGGCCAGCCCGGCAACATCGCCCAGGACGGCAACGTGTTCGCGGTCCTCTCCGGGGTCGCTCCCGCCGACCGTGCCGCCCGGGCCCTGGACACCCTTAAGGACCAGCTCTGGACCGCGTACGGCTCGAAGTCCGGAACCGGGTCGATGCCGCAACTGGTCGGTCCGTTCATGAACTACTGGGAGGCGCTCGCCCGGTTCGACGAAGGACGCGACGCCGAGGCCTGGCACCTGCTGCGCACCGTCTGGGTCTACCAGTTCGCCCAGCGCAAGCCGATCAACGGGGTCGAGGAACCGCCGGCGACCGGCGCCTGGGAACACATCAACCTCGATGGCAGCCCCTACCGGCACGGCGACGGCAGCATGTCCCACCCGTGGTCCGCCGGCGGCACCGCACTGCTCACCAACGAGGTCCTCGGCGTCCGGCCGGCCGGCCCCGGGTTCGCCACGTACACGGTGAAGCCGCATCCGGGAGACCTGGAGTGGGCGCAGGGCCGGGTGCCGACCCCGCACGGCGCGATCTGGGTGTCCTGGCGCCAGGACCGCGGACGCGACCGCTTTGTCATGGACCTGACCACCCCGCAGGGCACCACCGGCACGATCGCCGTCCCGGCCGACGGCCCGACGACGGTCATCGTCGACGGGCGGCTCGCCTGGAACGGCGACAAGGCCAAGGCGTACGGCGCCCACACCGACGGCCGGTACGTCTACCTCAGCGGCCTGCCCGCCGGCGCCCACACGATCAGCGCTCACCCCGCCGATGAGGAGTAACGCCATGCAGCCGTTCGCCGGACGAGTCGCCGCGGCCGCGCTCGCCGTGCTGTGCTCGGTCGCCACCGTCACCGTTCCCCAGTCAGCCGCGGTCGCCCAGCCGGACGGGATCGCTCAGCCGCTGAGCGGCCTGGACGCGGCGCGGTTCGCCGAGCCGCGCCCGGACAGCCGGCCGAGCGTGCTCTGGTTCTGGAACGGCACCGTGACGCCGGCGCTGGTCGACCGGCAGCTCGGCGAGCTGCGGGCGCAGGGCGTGTACGAGGCGATCGTGTTCCCGTTCGACACCACCGCGCTGAAGCCGGCGTTCTTCAGCGAGGAATGGTTCGCCATCATCGAGCACACGCTGCGCGAGGCGCAGCGCACCGGCATGCACCTGTGGCTGTTCAACGACGACTTCTTTCCCAGCGGCCGCGGCGGCGGCCTCGTCATCAACGGGGGCAAGGTCGGCGACCGGACCTACGAGCCGCACCCCGAGCTGCGCCCGACGGGGCTCGGACGTACCAGCAGGACCGTGACCGGCCCCGCACAGGTCGACCTCGGCGGCGACACAACCGGGCTGGACGTCGTGGGCGGCCGCCTCGTCGTCGACGCAACCACGTTGAACGGCGTCGCGGTGCTGAAGACCGGAGCGGAGTGGAGCGACTACACGCTCACCGCCCAGGCCCGCCTGGACCGCGGCACCGCCGGCATCGTCGTCCGCGCCACCGACGAGCGCAACGGATACCTCGTCGACACCCGCCGCGACGACGGCGGCGTCGACATCTGGCGCCAGCAGAACGGGTCATTCACCCTGCTCAGCAACCCCGGCGGGGTGCCCGGCTGGGACCCAGCCGCCGAGCACGAGATCAAGGTGGTGGTCGCCGGGAACACGATCACCCCGTACGTGGACGGCAAGGCCCAGCCATCGGCCACCGACGGCGCCTTCCCGCGCGGCACCGTCGGGGTCCGCGCGGTCGCCGACCAGCGTTCGACGTACGACGAGTTCTCCGTGACCGGACCCGGTGGGCAGCCGCTGTACCGGCAGACGTTCGACGGAACGGCCGCCCTCACCGATTTCCGACCCCGGCAGTCCGCGGCGAAGGTGGTCTCCGCGGTCGCCCGACCGGCCGGCTCGAACGACGTCGGCGACTTCGTCGACCTGACCGACTACGTGACGGCCGGGCGGGCCTGGCCGGCGCCCGCCGGGCAGTGGCGGGTGGACACCTTCACCGCGAAGCCGCTGGCCGACGACAACTCGTGGTCGTTCCGCCGGAACTACCTCGACCTGCTGGACGACGATGCCGTGGCCCGCATGCTGGACGCCGTGCCCGGCGAGTACTACCGGCGGTTCCCCTGGGCGTTCGGCACCGTGCTGCGCGGCTTCTGGGACGACGAACCGTTCATCGCCTCCGCCGACGCCCACTTCCAACAGAAACCGTGGTCGCCGAGCCTGCACGCCGCGCTGAAGGACGTCGGCACCAAGCCCGGTGTGGCGTACGCGGCCCTCTTCGACGACCTCGGCCGCGACGGGCGGACCGAGCGCGGACGGTACTGGCGCGCCGTCGCCGACCGCTTCGGCGAGGCGTACTACGCCCAGCAGGCGCGCTGGATGGCCGACCACGACGTCGGCTACATCTCCAACCCGCTCTGGGACGAGTACGGCCCCGCCGAGCAGATCGCGAGCACCGGCGACCTGCACAAGGAGAACCAGTGGGCGCAGGTGCCCGGCACCGACGTCGTGTTCGACCACTACGCGGCCGGCGGGCGCACGATGCTGCCCCGGTACGCGGCGAGCGACGCCCACCAGAACGGCCAGGAACGCGTCCTGCTGGAGGCGTTCGGCGCGATGGGCTGGCAGGTGTCGCCCGAGTTCTCGCACGCGCTGCTCGGCGCGTTCGCCGCCCGGGGAATCAACCTGACCGTGATGCACGCGATGTGGACCGACGAGAACAACATCGTCTACCCACCGCCGTTCGGCTCAGGCAACCCGTGGTGGCGCACCGCCAAACCACTCACGGACTGGATCGGCCGGGTGATGGAGGTCGCCCGCGGCCGGGCCGCCGCCCAGACCGTGCTCATCCAGCCGCAGCGCGCCGCCGAGGCCTGGCAGGGCACACCCACCCAGGATGCGATCGACCGCGACTTCACCGCCGCCGCATACGCGCTGGAGGACGCGCAGGTCGACTTCGACCTGCTCGACGAGGGCGCGCTCGCCGGCGACCCGGCGATCCGCGCCCGCGCGCAGGCGCGCGGCGGGCGGCTGCATGTGGGGGAGCAGTCCTATCGCCTCGCAGTGCTCCCGCAGGCCCCGACCCTGGATGTGGCAACCGTCCGGACGCTGACCGAGTTCGTCCGCACCGGCGGCACGCTCGTCGCGGTCGGCGACCTCCCAGGGGAGGAAGCCGCCGGCCGCGATGGTGAACTCCGCGACGCACTCACGGCCCTGTTCGGAGACGGCACCGCGCCGGGCGAGCGCGCATACGGCGCCGGCCGCATCGTGCGCCTGGCCGCCCCGGGCGGGCTCGGGGAGGTGACCCGCTCGGCGGGGGTCGCCGCGGCCGTGCTCGAACCGGCTCAGCGTGCGGTGCGGGTGCTCCGGCTCGAGACCGGCAAGGATCAGGCGTTCCTGGTCACCAACGAGAGCGGGGTGGTCGTCCGCTCCACCGCGACGTTCCCCGCGAAGGGCACTCCGGAGCTGTGGCAACCGGAAACCGGACGGACGGCGACCGCCACGACCTTCCGGAACGCGCCCGGCCGCCTGGGCACCGCCGTACCGCTGGAACTGCAGCCCTACCAGACCGTGGTGGTCGCCTTCCGGTCCGCGGCGCGGCCGCCGGCCGCGGTGCCGCACCTGATCTCCGGCGACATCACCGCCACGGCCGTGAGCCCAGGCACGTCCGGCACACTGCGGGTCGACGCCCTGCTCGACGCACCGGGCAGCCACCGGGTGGTCGGCGCCTGGGACGGCCAGCTGTTCGGCGGCACGCTCGCCACCGACGACCCGCTCACCCCGGTACTGCTGAACGGCGACTGGACGGTGCGGCTGGACAAACCCGGCGCGCAGCCGCAGGACCGGCCGCTCGGGTCGTGGACCGCGATCGACCCGGCGTACTCCGGATCGGCCACGTACTCCCGAGCGGTCGACCTGGACGCGGCCACCCTCGACGGGCGCCGATTCGTCCTTGACCTGGGCGATGTGCGAGATGTCGCGGAGGTCACGGTCAACGGGCAGGCGTTCGACCCGCTGCTGTGGAAGCCGTACCGGCAGGACATCACTGCGGCGCTGCGCGCGGGACGCAACGAGATCCAGGTGAGGGTCACGAACACCCTCGCCAACCGGCACGGCGACCACCGCCCGGCAGGCCTGCTCGGCCCGGTGGCGCTGCGCCCGCAGCGGCCCGTCTCCGCCGAGCTCGCACCGGTCGGGGACGAGCCGGTGTACGACGTCGGCCTGCCAGCGGCGCCGAGCGTGTCGCCGGGCCAATCCCGTGAGCTGCAGGTTCGGGTACGCCGCTTCGGCGGCTCCCAAGACACCGCAACGGTCGAGCTCGCCGCCAGCGGTGGGCTGACCGTCACGCCGGCCCGAACCGACGTGAAGTTCGACCGCGCCGGCGAGGCGACCCTCCAGGTCACGCTGACTGCTCCGGTGGACGCGACGGTGCCCGGCACCGGTGCTCTCACCGTGACGGTCGGCGGTGAGCGACGGGACGTGCCGGTGACCGTCGACCTTGCGACGCGGCTCGGCCAGGCCAGCGCCTCATCCACCCACCCCTCCTTCCGCCCTGAGGGGGCGATCGACGGGGACCGCAGCTCGCAGCGGTGGGGCCAGGGGAACGGCTGGAACGACGCGACGCAGGGCGCTTTCCCCGACACACTGACCGTCGACTTCACCGCGGGGGCGCCGGTCGGTCGGGTCGACCTGTACACGATCGATTCCTCGCAGTTCCCCGCAAGCGGGTGGGGGGTACGCGACGCCGACGTGCAGGCGCTGGTCGGTGGCCAGTGGCGTACCGTCGCGCAGATCCGCGGCAACACCGACGGGCTGGTGCGCCGAACCTTCGAGCCGGTCACCGCGACCGCGCTGCGCGTTATCGTCCGGTCCGCCAACGACAACGCCTACTCCCGCATTGTCGAGCTGGAGGGATACCCGCAGTGAGCCCGCATCCAGCACCGACGTTCCCGCTCGGCGTGGTCGGCATGGTCGCTCCCTGTCCGGCGGTACCGGACCGGCTCGGGACCGAGGTGACGGCGTGACAGTTGTGGATGGCACGGCGACGATCGCCGCGGTTGATCTCGGCGCGTCCAGCGGGCGGGTGATGCTTGGCCGGGTGGCGCCAGATCGGCTGGACCTCGTCGAGGTCAACCGGTTTCCCAACGTGCCGGTACGGGTCGCAGGGACCCTGCACTGGGACGTCCTCGCGCTGTACCGGGGCGTCCTGGAGGGGCTGCGGGCGGCGGGACGGGACGCCGGCCGGATCACCTCCATCGGGATCGACTCATGGGCGGTCGACTACGGTCTGCTCGACGCGGGGGGCTCCCTGCTCGGCAACCCGGTGCACTACCGCGACGGGCGCACCGACGGTGCCATGGACAAGGTGCTCGCCGCCGTGCCGGCAGAGGAGATCTACCGGATCACCGGGCTGCAGTTCCTGCCGTTCAACACGCTCTACCAGCTCGCGGCGTGCGCGGAGTCACCGCAGCTCGCCGCGGCGCGGAACCTGCTCCTCGTCCCCGACCTGCTGAGCTACTGGCTCACCGGCATCGCCGGCACCGAGGTCACGAACGCCTCCACCACCCAGCTTCTCGACGTCCGGACCCGCACCTGGTCCGACCGGCTTCTCGCCGCGGCCGGCGTGTCGGCCGGCCTCTTCCCGCCGCTGCGCCAGCCCGGCGACGGGGCGGGAGAACTACTGCCCGACGTCCTCGACGAAACCGGTCTGACCGGTCCGGTGCCGGTCACCGCCGTCGGGTCGCACGACACGGCCTCCGCGGTGGTCGGCGTGCCGGCGGCCGGTGAGCGGTTCGCGTACGTGTCGTGCGGCACCTGGTCACTCGTCGGGGTCGAGCTCGATACGCCGGTGCTGACCGAGGACAGCCGGCGCGCCAACTTCAGCAACGAAGGCGGCGTCGACGGCACCACCCGCTACCTGCGCAACGTCATGGGCCTGTGGCTGCTGCAGGAATCAATCCGCACGTGGAACGCGGCCGGGCTCCCCGCCGACCTGGCGTCGCTGCTGCACGACGCCGCCCGCGTACCGGCCTTCTCGGCGGTCGTGGACGCCAACGATCCGGCGTTCCTTCCGCCGGGCGACATGCCGGCGCGTATCGCCGCCGCATGCCGGCGCACCGGCCAGACACCACCGCAGAGCCAGGCCGAGACGGTCCGCTGCATCCTGGACAGCCTCGCCCTCGCCTACCGGACCGCCGTCCACGACGCGGTACGGCTGTCGGGACGCGGCGTCGACGCCGTGCACATCGTCGGCGGCGGCGCCCGTAACGGGCTGCTGTGCCAGCTCACCGCGGACGCCTGCCGCCGGCCCGTCGTGGCCGGGCCGGTCGAGGCCGCGGCCCTCGGCAACCTGCTTGTGCAGGCCCGGGCCGCCGGCGTGGTGCACGGGGACCTGCGCGCGCTGCGTCAGCTGCTGCGCAGCACGCAACAGCTGACCGTGTACGAGCCGCAGGGCAACGACGAGCCGTGGCGGGCCGCCGCCGCACGGATCGGGAGGTAAGGATGCGCATCGCCTTGTTCGTCACCTGCCTGGCGGACACCATGTTCCCCGAGGCGGCAAAGGCCACCGTACGGCTGCTCGAACGCCTCGGCCACGAGGTCGTTTTCCCCGAAGGCCAGACCTGCTGCGGGCAGATGCACGTCAACACCGGCTACCTGGACGAAGCGCTGCCGCTGGTGCGCCGGCACGTACGCACCTTCGACCCGTACGACGTGGTGGTCGCCCCGTCCGGCTCGTGCGTCGGGTCGTGCGCCACCAGCACGCCATGGTCGCCCGGCGGGCCGGCGACGAGCGGCTCGCCAGCCAGGCCGAGGCCGTGTCGGCACGCACCTACGAACTGTCGGAGCTGCTCACCGACGTGCTCGGGATCGAGGACGTGGGCGCCTACTACCCGCACCGGGTCACCTACCACCCGACCTGCCATTCCCTGCGCATGTTGCGGGTGGGGGACCGGCCGCTGCGGTTGCTGCGGCGGGTCCGCGGCTTGACGCTGGTGGAGCTGCCCGCGGCGGAGCAGTGCTGCGGCTTCGGTGGCACCTTCGCCGTGAAGAACGCCGACACCTCCACGGCGATGATGGCGGACAAGATGCGCCACGTCCTCGCCACCGGCGCGGACGTCTGCACCGCTGGGGACGTCTCCTGCCTTATGCACATCGGTGGGGGCCTGTCCCGGCTGCGTGCAGGAGTAAGCACCGTGCACCTCGCCGAGATCCTGGCCAGTACGGAGGCGTCATGACCAGCACCTTCCTCGGAATGCCGGCCACGGCCCCCCGTGGCGTCGGGCACCTGCGCGGCGACCAGCCCTTCCCCGCGGCCGCCCGGCGCAGCCTCGCCGACCCGCAGCTACGCCGAAACCTGCGGCACGCCACAACCACGATCCGGGCCAAGTCCGCCGCGGTCATCGCCGAAGCCCCTGACTGGCAACAGCTGCGCGACGCCGGAGCGGCGATCAAAGCCGACGTCATGAGCCGGCTACCCGAGCTGCTCGAACAGCTCGAGGCCGCTGTCACCCGGGCCGGCGGGACCGTGCACTGGGCGGCCGACGCGGTGGAGGCCAACAGGATCGTGACCGAGCTGGTCGCCGGGACCGGCAGCGACCGGGTCATCAAGGTCAAGTCGATGGCCACCCAGGAGATCGGCCTCAACGAGGCCCTCGAAGCCGCCGGGATCACCCCGGTGGAGACCGACCTCGCGGAGCTGATCGTCCAGCTCGGCGACGACCGGCCCAGCCACATCCTGGTGCCCGCCATCCACCGCAACCGCGCCGAGATCCGGGAGATCTTCCTGCGCGCGATGCCGGGGGTGGACCCGGCGCTCACCGACGACCCGGCGGCCCTGGCCGCCGCCGCGCGCCGTTACCTGCGGCAGACGTTCCTGCACACCCCGGTGGCCATCTCGGGGGCGAACTTCGCCGTCGCCGAGACCGGCACCCTCGCCGTCGTTGAATCCGAGGGCAACGGGCGGATGTGCCTCACCCTGCCCGACACCCTGATCACCGTGATGGGCATCGAGAAGGTGGTGCCCACCTGGCGGGACCTCGAGGTGTTCCTCCAGTTGCTGCCCCGGGCGTCGACCGGGGAGCGGATGAACCCGTACACCTCGATGTGGACCGGGGTCACCCCGGGCGACGGGCCGCAACAGGTGCACCTGGTGCTGCTGGACAACGGCCGCAGCGCGGTGCTCGCCGACGAGGTGGGCCGGCAGGTGCTGCACTGCATCCGCTGCTCGGCGTGCCTCAACGTCTGCCCGGTGTACGAGCGCACCGGCGGGCACGCGTACGGGTCGGTCTATCCGGGGCCGATCGGGGCGGTGCTCTCCCCGCAGCTGACCGGGGTCGCCGACAATGCCTCCCTGCCGTACGCGTCGTCGCTCTGCGGCGCGTGCTTCGACGCCTGCCCCGTGATGATCAACATTCCCGAGCTGCTGGTCCACCTACGCGCCGAACACGTCACCGACCGACGGCGACCCACCGCCGAGTCCATCGCGATGGCCGCCGCCGCGTACACCATGGACCACCCGGCGCTGTACGCGGCGGCGCAGCGCGCTGCGCGGCTCGGCAAGGTCGTTGGCAGGCGCGGTCGCGGCCTACCACCACCGCTGTCCGGCTGGACCGTCAGCCGCGACCTGCCGCAGCCGCCACCGCAGACCTTCCGCGAGTGGTGGGCCGAGCTGTGAACTCACGCCACCGGGTCCTCGGCCGAATCCGCGCTGCCCTCGGCGACCGGGCGGCCGCACCGGCCGAGGTGCCACGGGACTACCGGCCCGCCGGTGCCGAAGTGGAACTCGACCTGCTGGTGCACCGGCTCACCGACTACCGGGCCACCGTGCACCGATGCACCGACGGCCAGGTCGCACAGGTAGTCGAAGCGATCCTCGGTGGCCGGCGCGTCGTGGTCCCGCCCGGACTGCCACGGCATTGGCTGCCCGCCACCGTCGCCGCGGTGACCGACGAGAACCTCACCACGGAGCAAATCGCCGCCTGCGACGGGGTCGTGACCGCGGTCGCCGTGGCCATCGCCGAAACCGGTACCGTCGTCCTTGACGCAGCCCCGGACCAGGGCCGCCGGGTCATCACGCTCCTGCCCGACGTGCATGTCTGCGTGCTGCGGACCGACCAGGTCGTGGCAGGCGTGCCGGACGCCCTCGACCAGCTCGACCCGCGCCGGCCGCAGACCTGGATCAGCGGACCCTCCGCCACCAGCGACATCGAACTCAACCGGGTCGAGGGCGTCCACGGGCCCCGGAACCTGCATGTCGTTATCGTTCCTCGCGGCGACCTCCCGCCCGGCGCTTGATGAGTCACGAGTAGGCAGCGCGATGCGGCCGCGGAAGTAGGCGCATGAGTCCACGGCCTACCGATGAAGGGCGGTGGAGCGGGCTGGGAGCAACGGGGTGTGCTGAATTGCTATCCCACCACCACGTCGGCGCTGCTACGGCGGCCGGCGCCATCCCCAGCCAGGACGCCGTCCACCGCCTCGTCACCGTCACCCGGGCCGGGCTAAGCGCCGCTCGCCGTTAATTCGTCGGGGCTGGTATCCCCAAGCCGTGGGGTCGTCGAGGTAGAGGCCGCAGGCGCAGGCTGAGGGCTTGCTCGGGACCGGCGGCGTGCAGCCCGGTAGGCAGGAGCCAGTCCTGACAGCCCGTTGCCGTACCTGCGCTCAGGTGCTGCGACATGGCGCCGCCCTCGCGGGGTAGCGACCTGTGCAAATGTCTGGCAATGTGACGCCGAACGGTGTCCCATGACACATCAGGGACACATTTGCTTTGAGGGGGCGTCCGATGCGGAGATCAACCAAAGTCCGATCGCTTGTCGTCGCGGGGGTGGCAGCCCTGCTTGCCGCTGCGCCTTCCCCTGTGCTGGCCCATGAGCCCTGGGACGACGGTTCCGTTCCGCCGCCGCCGCCGAGCAGCCCGGCTGACGGCTACAGCCGCAACATGCACCTGCTTTCCACAGCGGCCCACACCGGCGGTGTCAACTCCGACCTGGCCTTCTCCGGCAACCTTGTCTACGCAGGTCACTACGGTGGCTTCCGGATCATCGACATCTCCGAGCCCGGCGAGCCGGTCGAGTTGGCCGATGTGCACTGCAACGGACCGCAGGGCGACGTCTCCGTGTGGGGGGACCTGCTGTTCCTGTCGGTGGACACCCCGCAGAGCACGCCGGGCTGCGAGGGGTCCCGCAACGTCACCGCGTCGACCCCGGGCGCCTGGGAAGGGGTGCGCGTCTTCGATGTCAGCGACCCCAGCGCGCCGCAGTTCCTGCAGGCGATCCGCACCGACTGCGGCTCGCACACCCACACGCTGGTGCCCAGGGAGGACGGCGGCACCTACATCTACGTCGCCTCGTACCCGCTGAGCGCCAGCAACATCGGCCCCGACTGCCAGGCCCCGTTCGAGCGGATCTCGGTCATCGACGTGCCGGGCAAGGACCGCGCGGCTGGCCTCGCCGCGAGGGTGGCCGCGGAGCCCACCATCAAGGGGGTCGACCTCTTCAGCGGGTCGTCCGGCGACTTCTTCGCCTGCCACGACATCCAAGTGCTGACCCCCCGCAAACTCGCCGCCGCCGCCTGCCTGTCCCAGGGGCAGCTGTGGGACATCAGCAACCCGCTGGCACCCCAGGTCACCGCCAACATCGACACGCCCGACGTGGACATCTGGCACAGCGCCGCGTTCACCCACGACGGGAAGTACGTGACGTTCGGCGACGAGTACTTCGGGCCGGCGCAGGAACCCTTCGGGGCGATCTGGACGTACGCCGTGGACAACCTCGCCACGCCGCTGAGCCACCTGCGGATCCCGCGCGATCAACCCAGCACCTACCACAACTTCAACTACGTACCGGTGGCCGGACGCAACATCCTGGTCTCCTCCGCGTACGGCTCGGGCACCTCGGTGGTCGACCTGACCGACCCCACCAGCCCGAAGGAGATCGGCTATTACGACATGCAGTCCAACCAGTGGTCCACCTACTGGTACAACGGCCTGATCATCGCCAACGACATCTCCCGAGGGGTCGACGTGCTGCGCTTGAGCACGCGCGAGACCGCCAGCGCAAAGCAACTGCCGATGCTCAACCCGCAGACGCAGACGTTCCTGCTCAACTGACCGCGCTCCGAGGGGCGGGCGGGAGCGTCGCTCCCGCGCCCGGCGTCGGCTGGTTCACGTGCAGAGCAACAGGCACTTCTGCGGCAGCGAGCCGCTCGGAGGAGCGCGGCACGTCGCGGCCCTACCTGTCCCCCGACCCGCGCGACACCCTCACCGCGACGGAAGTCTCCGTCCTCGGCGCCCTCGTCCTCCTGCTGCGGCGGAAACGCCCGGCGAAACGGGGGACCGGGTGGCGGTGGATCGTGATGACGTGGGCGTAGAGCAAACCCGGCTGATGAGTGAGTTGCCGGACCTTCCCGACCAGCAGTGCCTCGGGACCAGGGTGAACCTCAGGGTGCTGACGAGGGCAGGAGGTCACGCGGACGGCAGGCGGTTGACGCCGCGCCAGCCGGACCAACCCGCCGCCCGAACACCCGCGGGGTCATCGGGTCTCGAGGAGCTCGTGCCCCACGGGCCGGAGGGCTGCCGGGTCCCCGCCCTTCCCGCGCTACGGCTCAGCTTGCTGGATGCGCGGTGGGCCGGGTATGGGGGAGCAGGTCGCCGCGCGGGTGGTCGGGCAGGTCGCGGTCGGTGTGGTCGGCGTGAAACAACGCCTCGGCGAGCAGCGCCTGGACGTGCACGTCGGCGGCGGAGTAGTAGACGAAGGTGCCCTCCCGGCGCCCGCGCACCAGCCCGGCCAGGCGCAGCTTGGCCAGGTGCTGGCTGACGGCGGTGGGCGCGGCGCCCACCAGGTCGGCGAGGCAGGCGACCGACGACTCGCCCTGCAGCAACGCCCAGAGGATCTTGATCCGGGTCGGGTCGGCGAGCAGCCGGAATCCCTCGGCGGCCAGGTGGACCTGCTCGTCGTTGGGCATCTGGAAGTCCGGCAACGAGGTGTGCACCCATCCAGCCTAGCGTTCCTTCGCTGACTGCCTGCCTAGCTGCCTTCGTACCTTCGAAGTGACGCAGGTAAGGTTGTTCGTCGTGACCCTCACGGCCGACACCACTCCCGCGCCGCCAGCGACCAGAGCGATCCACGCCCCCAGACGATGGGGCACCCGACTGTGGGTCCTCGCCGAGGTCCGCTGGGCGATGGCGGCCACCGTACTGTTCGCCCTCGGCGGCATCGCGCAGCTTGCGCACGCCCCGGCACCGCTGTGGTGGACCCTGTACCTGACCTGCTATGCCGTCGGCGGATGGGAGCCGGCGCTGGCTGGGCTGCGGGCGCTGCGCGAGAAGACCCTGGACGTGGATCTGCTGATGATCGTGGCCGCGCTCGGCGCGGCCGGCATCGGGCAGGTCTTCGACGGCGCGCTGCTGATCGTCATCTTCGCCACCTCCGGCGCGCTGGAGGCGTTCGCGACAGCCCGGACCGCTGACTCGGTCCGCGCGCTGCTCAACCTCGCCCCCGAGCGGGCCACCCGGGTCCGCAACGACGGCAACGAGGAAGCCGTCGACACCACGGACATCACCATCGGCGACGTCATCTGGGTACGGCCAGGCGAGCGGATCGGCGCCGACGCCCTGGTCATCGACGGGGCTAGCGACGTCGACCAGGCCAGCATCACCGGCGAACCGCTGCCGGTAGCCAAACACCCCGGGGACGAGGTGTATGCGGGCACCGTCAACGGTGCCGGCGCACTGCTGGCCCGGGTGCACCGCCCGGCCGCCGAATCGGTGATCGCCCGCATCGTCGCCCTGGTCGAGGAGGCCTCGGCCACCAAGGCCCGCACCCAGCTGTTCATCGAGAAAGTCGAGCAGCGCTACTCCGTCGGCGTGGTCCTGGCGACCCTCGCCCTGTTCACCGTCCCCTTGGCGCTCGGCGCGGCCCTGCAGCCGACACTGCTGCGAGCGATGGCCTTCATGATCGTCGCCTCGCCGTGCGCGGTGGTACTGGCCACCATGCCACCGCTGCTGTCGGCCATCGCCCTCGCCGGCCGGCACGGCGTCCTGGTCAAGTCCGCCGTGGTCATGGAACAGCTCGCCGACACCGACGTGGTCGCGTTCGACAAGACCGGCACCCTCACCGAGGGCACCCCCCGAATCGCGGAAATCCACCTCGTCCCCGGCGGCGGTTACACCCAGGACACCCTGCTGCGGCTGGCCGCCGCCGCCGAACACCCCAGCGAACATCCCCTGGCTGCCGCCGTGCTTGCCGCCGCCCGCGAACGGGCGCTGACCGTACCCGCGGTCCACGACTTCACCTCCACGCCCGGCCGAGGCGTCACCGCCACCGTCGACGGGCGCCGCGTACGCGTCGCAGCCCCGCCCTTCTGAACGACCTCCCGCACGTGGATCCGCCTGTGCACACGGTCGTCAGCACCACGCAGGCCGCCGGGCGTACCGCAGTGGTGGTGATCGTCGACGACGTGCCCTCCGGGGTCCTTGCCCTCGCCGACCGGGTCCGCCCGCACGCCGCAGCCACCGTCACCGCACTGACCACGTTGACCGGCGCGACGCCGGTACTGCTCACCGGCGACAATCCAGGAGCGGCCGGCCGGCTCGCCGCCGAAACCGGTATCACCGAGGTGCACGCCGGTCTGCTACCCGCCGGCAAGGTCGATCGGGTACGCGCCCTGCAGCGCGACGGCCAGCGAGTTCTGCTGGTCGGCGACGGCGTCAACGACGCCCCCGCCCTCGCCGCCGCCGACACCGGCGTGGCGATGGGCCGGCACGGCTCCGACCTCGCCCTGCAGACCGCCGACGCGGTCCTGGTCCGCGACGACCTGACCACACTGCCCGCCGTCATCGCCCTGTCCCGCCGCGCCCGCCGCCT
This sequence comes from Micromonospora sp. ATA51, assembly GCF_016802855.1. NCBI lineage: Bacteria > Bacillati > Actinomycetota > Actinomycetes > Micromonosporales > Micromonosporaceae > Micromonospora > Micromonospora sp. ATA51. Next base: position 103,374 of record NZ_JAEVHJ010000001.1, read on the forward strand.
GGTCACCACCAACCTTGTCATCGCCGGCACGTTCATCACCGTGCTCGTCGCCTGGGACCTGTTCGGCCACCTCCCACTCCCGCTCGGCGTCGCCGGACACGAGGGTTCCACCGTCATCGTCGGCCTCAACGGTCTGCGGCTGCTGCACTCCCGCGCCTGGCGTAGGGCACGGGACGGTAGATGAGCCGCCGCGCCGGACAGGCGAGACCGGCGGCCACGCCCTGCACGTTGGCCGTGCGCTGATTCGGGCACCCGGGAGCGGTTCGGGCGCACTGGGCCACATTGCATGGGCGAAGGGCCGGCCGCGGCGAAGCCGATGGGGGCAACGAACGCGTGATCCACGCAGGCCTTGCCTGCGGGAACCGGACTGACGGGACTGCTCCGGATCTACTGATGGCGGGGCCGGTATCGGGGGAGCGGGGTGGGAGCAGCCGCGTGTACCGAACGGCAGCCAACTGCACCCAACGGCTCCGAACACCGCGGCACCCCGGAGGCCTGGAGTCGGCCGGGTAGGCGGTCAGTTCCGGCGCCTCGCCCTCACCGAAGGAGTGCACCGTGCACCGGTCGGCGAGAGGGGGAGCGTAGTACGGGACGAGGCTCTGGTCCCGGCTGCGAAAGCCGGCGGCGCGGAGGGGAGAACCGCGGCGACGCCGGCGATCGGCAGCCAGCACTGCGGCGGGACGACGGGCCATGGACACCTCCGGTGACCCGCGCCTCTCTGTGCCAACGATCTCGCCGAGCCGGGTCACGTCGTCATGCAACTAACGGTTGCGCATGTCCGGCAGGTCGGCTAGCGTGATGCGCAACCAAACGTTGCAGAAGGTGGCGAGCATGGAATTCGGAACGATCGAGCGGGAGATCCACATCGACGCCTCACCCGAGGTCGTCTTCGACGTGGTGAGCAGTCCCGAGCACCTGCGCGAGTGGTGGCCGGACGAGGCGGAGTTCCCGGCCGTGCCCGGGGGAGCGGGGCGGATCGGCTTCGGGGACTGCTCGCAGGGCGGCACCTGGGTGCAGCTCGCGGTCGTCGACGCCGTGCCGCCGCGGCTCTTCTCCTTCCGGTGGACCCACGCGGAGGAGGAGTCCGCCGGCCCGGGCAACTCGTTCCTGGTCGTCTTCGAGCTCGAGCCCGACGGGAGCGGGACGCTCCTGCGGATGACCGAGAGCGGCTTCCGTGAGCGCGGCTGGGACGAGGCGAAGGTCGCCGCCGAGTACGCCGCGCACGTCACCGGCTGGGACTTCTACCTGCCGCGGCTGCCGGCGTACTCCGCGAAGGTCGGAGCGGGCGCATGAGCGTGATGGTGGACGACGACCTCTGGTCGGCGGTCGGCGACCCGACCCGGCGCCGGATGCTCGACCTGCTGCTGAGCGAAGGCAGCGGGACGGCGACCAGCCTGAGCGAGCACCTGCCCGTGACCCGTCAGGCGGTGACGAAGCACCTCGTCGTCCTCGACCGGGTCGGCCTGGTGCACGCCACCACCGCCGGCCGCGAGAAGCAGTTCCGCGTCGATCAGGCCCAGCTCGCCCGCGCGGTCGCCCAGCTCGCCGACGTCGGCGCTGCTTGGGACTCCCGTCTCCAGCGCATCAAGCGCATCGCGGAGACGATCCAGCGCGGCAAGGACACCAACAACGAGACCGAGAAGAAGCAGTAGAGAGGAACACGGGCATGGCAGACATCCTTCACCGCATCGGCGTCGAGCAGTCCTCGCCGGAGCAGGTGTACGACGCGCTCACCACCCTGGACGGCTTGTCCGGCTGGTGGACCGAGAAGACGTCGGGGGAGACCGACCTCGGCGGCGTGATCGAGTTCCGGTTCGGGCCGGGCGGGTTCGACATGAAGGTCGCCGAGCTGGATCCGGGCCGGCTCGTCCGCTGGGACGTCGTGGACGGACCGCAGGAGTGGATCGGCACCAGCGTGCAGTGGGACCTCCGTCAGGACGGCGACTACACGATCGTGCTGTTCAAGCACGAGGGCTGGCGTGAGCCGGTCGAGTTCATGCACCACTGCAGCACCAAGTGGGGCACCTTCCTGATGAGCCTCAAGCAGTTCCTCGAGACCGGGGAAGGTGCCCCCGAGCCGCGCGACGTGAAGATCAGCGACTGGCACTGACCCGGCGACGCCCAAGCACGGCCACGGCCCGGTGCCGGACGTCGTCACCATCGGCAAGGCCATCGGCGGAGGCGTGCCCGTCGGGGCGTACGGCCTGTCCGCCGAGTTGGCCGCCGCGATTCTCGACCGCGATGACCTGGACCTGGTCGACATGGGCGGGGTGGGTGGGACTCTCGCGGGGAACGCGCTGTCGGTCGCCGCCGCGCGAGCCACGCTGGAGCACGTGCTCACCGACTCCGCGTTCACGCAGATGACGGCGCTCGCGACCCGGTTCACCGACGCGGTCACCAAGGTCATCGAGGCCCATGACCTGCCGTGGTCGATCAGCCAGCTCGGCGCGCGGGCGGAGTACCGGTTCGTGCGCCCGGCCCCCCGCGACGGGACCTCCTCGGCCCGAGCGGCCGACGCCGAGCTGGAGGACTACCTGCACCTGTACCTCGCAAACCGCGGCGTGCTGCTCACTCCGTTCCACAACATGGCGCTGATGTCGCCCGCGACGAGTGCCGCGGACGTCGACCGTCACTCCGTGGTGTTCGCGGCGGCGGTCGCCGAGCTGCTGGCGTGAACCCGGTGAGCGGTGAGCCAAGCACTGCCGCACGGCAGGGGCCCGCTGCTCGGCGTTCAACTCTCCGGTCCGCCCTCGCGGCGGTGCCCGGGATCCCGACGGTACGCGGGGCGAAGCTTCGCGCTGGCGAACGCCGCCTTCACCGCGGCCGAGAGCGCGGCGATGTCGTACGCGCCGTGGTGGCGCCGGCCGTTGATGAAGAAGGTCGGGGTTCCGGTGACGCCGCTGAGGTCGGCGGAGTCGATGTCCTCGGCGATCCGGTCGGCGCCCTTGAGCTCGGCGAGGTGCTCCCGGAATCGGTCGAGGTCCAGGCCGAGCCGTTCTGCGTAGCTGAGCACATCGGTGGGCTTGAGTGCGTCCTGGTGCGCGAGAAGCAGGTCGTGCATCTCCCAGAACGCGCTCTGCTCGCCCGCCGCCTCGGCGGCCTCGGCGGCGAGTTGGGCATGCGGGTGGACGTCGGTGAGCGGCAGGTGCCGCCAGACGTACCGGATGTTCGCGAAGTCGGTCAGCAGTTCCCGGACCACCGGCTCGGCCTGCCCGCAGTAGGGGCATTCGAAGTCGCCGTACTCCACGACCGTCACCGGCGCTTCCCGCGGCCCGCGCACGTGGTCGCGCTCCGGATCGACCGGAACCATCAGGTCGACGATCCCCTCGGCGGCACCCAGCAGCGCGCGGGCCCGCCGCGCCGGTGAGAGCCGGGCGGCGGAACGGAACACCAGCCCGGTGACGACGGACGAACCAACCGTCGCGACGAGGATGCCGAGCTTCGCCTCCTCCAGGGTCGGGCCGCTCACCGCGTGGGTGGCGATCAGGAGGGCGACGGTGAACCCGATGCCGGAGACCGTGCCCACCCCGGCGACGGCGACCCAGCCGACCGGCGGCCGGAACCGGTTGCGGCTGAGCCGGGTTACCAGCCACGAGGTGGCCACGATCCCGGCCGGCTTGCCGACCACGTACCCCACCACGATGCCAAGCGTGACCGGGGAGGTGACGGCCCTGGCCAGGAGCTCGCCGTCGATCACGATCCCGACGTTCGCCAGCGCGAAGAGCGGCACGACCACGTAGCTGGCCCACGGGTGGTAGAGGAGCTGCAACCGCTCGTTCGGCGACAGCGCTGAGGCGAGCCCGGCCCGGGCCGAACGGGCGAGCTGCGGGGTGGGCTGTTCCCGGAAGAGGCGGAAAAGGTCGCTCGCCCGCTGCAGTTCGGTGCGGCCGGGGGCATAGGCGTAGGTGAGCAGACCCATCACCAGGCCCACCGCGACCGGGTCGACACCGGACTCCGAGACCGCGAGCCAGGCCGCCAACCCCAACAGCGCGTAGACCGGCCCGTACCGCACGCCGTACGCCCGGATGAGCAGGACGACGCCGAAGATTCCAGCCGCGGCAAGCAGCGCCGTCGCCGAGGGATGTTCCGGGTAGGCGATCGCCAGCACCGCGATCGCGACTACGTCGTCGACGACGGAGACCGTCAGCAGGAAACCCCGCAACCGATCCGAGAAGCGCGGCCCGAAGACGGCCAGTGCGCCGAGCGCGAGCGCGGTGTCCGTGGCCATCACCGCGCCCCAGCCCGCGGCCGTGGTGCGCCCGGCGTTGAACGCGAGGTAGATCGCGATCGGCAGGAGTACGCCGCCGAGCCCGGCCAGCATCGGCAACGTCAGCCGACGCCGCTCCCGCAGCTCTCCGATGTCGAAGTCGCGGCGCAGCTCCAGCCCGGCGACCAGGAAGAAGAACGTCATGAGGCCGCTGTTGACCCAGGTACGCAGGTCGTGTGACACGCGCCAGTCGCCGAGCTGGACGGAGAAGGAGGTGCTCCAGAGCGACTCGTACGACCTCAGGTGGAGGTTGGCCCAGACGAGCGCGACCACCGCGGCGACCAGCACCACCCGTGCGCTGCCGGTCTCGGTGTGCAGGAACGAGCGCAGCGGGGCGTTGAACCGGCCGACCCAGGCGGTCCGGCCGGACCATCCCCGGTGGGGGTTGTGACTCGTCACGTGGACGATCCTCCTCGACCTGCTCGCCACCTGGTTCGGATTCCGGCACACGGTAACCGGCTGAGACGGGACCGGGTGAGTGATCCGCAGCGCTCGCTCCCCGGGTCGCCTGCACCGCCACTGGAACGCGGGACCCGGCGCATCCCGTGGACTGCTACTGCACCAACGGCGGCCCACCAGGGGATTGACAGATCACTTTCGGCACGCTGAGGATTGGGTCAGTCCACTGACCGTCACCGGAACAGCCTCTCGTTCACCAGATCGGCACCCGCTGTCCGCAGGTCGGCGATGCGGGCAGCTCGGTCCGCCGCAGCCGGACACCACCACCTTCCCTCTCCCCGTGTCGTGGGCGCTGCCGACCCCGCAGCGACCACACGCGACCAACCAGAGCGGAACCGCGTACCCCGGGCGGGACCCTCGGCACGTCAACCGGCCATCCATGCCGAGAAAACCGAGATGGGTGGACATGACAATGCATGATCCCCTAGGTCCACGGTGGCGACGCCGCCTTCCCGTCCCGGCCGCGCTGGCCGCCGCCGCGGCCGTCGTGCTGCTGGTCAGCCCGGCCGCGGCGATCGTGCCGCAGGCGGCTCCACCCGCTGCCGACCTCGGCCGTGTCGCCGACGAGGAGGCAAGCGTCGTCGAGGTGCTGCTCGCCGACACCGCGCAGCTCGACGCACTCGTCGCCACCGGCGTCGACCTCGACCACGACGTCGCACGGACGGAGAACGGCGTGGTCGCGCACGCCGTGATCACACCCAACGAGGCCGCGGCACTGGCCGCCGCCGGGTTCACCCTGGGCGGGGTCGTGCACCGCCCCGGCGACGCGCGGGCCCGCGTCGCCGAACGGGAGGCGACCATCGCGGAGCACGTCGCGGAGAACCGGGAGTTCTCCACGGCGGCAACGGCAGCGGACGTCTCCGACATCAAGATCATCCGCGCCGACTACTACACCTCGGGGACCAGCCAGGTCCTGTCCGTGGAGGCGAAGTGGGCGCAGGGTCAGACGGCCAGCAACACCCTCGTCGTCGAGCGGGACAGCGGCCCGGGCACCGAGATCGGCTCCGGCGGGACGCAGGCCATCTCCCGCTTCGTCGACGCCGGCGTCTACCTCTACCTCCGCGGCGCCTCGCTGGTGACGAGCCGCCCCGACTACGTCCGGATCACCAGCCCCACCGGCGACGTCGCTGTGGCCAAGGTGCAGGAGTGGCTGCCCATTCCGGACACCAACCCGGAGGGCCCGGGGTACCAGAAGGACTTCGTCACCAGCTACCTGACGCCCACCGAGCTGTACGGGCGGATCCTTCAGCTCGCCGCCGCGTTCCCGGACCTGGCCGAGATCGTCGAACTGCCGTACCGGACCAACGGCTACCGGCGCCACGCGCAGGCGGTGTTCGGCACCGCCAACGCCAGCCGCGTCGCGGTCGACTCCCTGGCCTGGGGGCACCAGGGCGGCAACGACATCTCCGTCGAGCTGGTCAACCCCGGCGCCGCCAACGCCGCGTTGTCGGTGACCGTGGCCGGCAAGGTCATCCGGGTGAACCTGGCCACCGACGCCGCCGGCGCGGTGACCAGCACGGCAGCCCAGGTCGTCGCGGCCCTCAACGCCGGCGCCGGGTCGCTGGTCCGGGCGTACACCTATCGGGGGAGCGCGGGCACCGGCGTGGTCGCGCCGGCACCGCGGACGTCGCTCAGCGACGGCCTCAGCGCGCCGGCCAGCGTCTCCCGCGATCCGCAGCCGGTGTACGCCATCCGAATCGGCAAGCAGCGCGACGGGTCGAAGCCGGGCGTGCTCGCCTACGCGCAGGAACACGCCCGGGAATGGGTGCCGCCGCTGGTCGCCATCGAGACCGCCGAGCGGCTGCTGCGCAACTACGCGCACGACGGGCAGACCAAGCAGCTGCTGAACAACCTCGACATCTGGATCGCGCCGTCGGTCAACCCCGACGGTGGCCACTACTCCTTCTACGACTTCAACTCCCAGCGCAAGAACATGACCAACCACTGCCCGCTCACCGGAGCCGCCGACTACCTCGGCCGCAATTCGTGGGGCGTGGACAACAACCGCAACTACACCGAGTACAGCCTCTTCGACGGCTACTCCGGTGCGTCCGCGAGCTGCACCAGCGGCACGTACGCCGGGCCGAGCGAACTGTCCGAACCGGAGAACAGGAACCTCGACTGGCTGGCTGCCCGACCGAACATCGCGTTCTCCATGAACCTGCACTCGTCGGGCAACTACTTCATGTGGTCACCCGGCGCGTACGCCCTGCCCGACCGGATCTCGGCGCCGCGCCCGACGCTCGCCCAGGAGTCGGCGTTCTGGGGCGCCTCGTCGCGGATCCTGACCGCGATCAAGCGACACCGGAACATGGCGGTCACCCCGGCGCGGACCGGCCCGATCTCCGACGTGCTCTACTCGGCGGCGGGCAACTCCGGCGACATGCTCTGGTACAAGTACGGCATCTACGCCTGGAACTTCGAGGTCGGCACCGAGTTCCAGCCGGAGTGGGACGAGGCGCACGCCGAGACGATGGAGTTCGCCAACGGCCTGGTAGAGCTCATGCGGGTGGCGCGGGACTTCGACCGGGACCACACCCGGCCGGAGAGCAGCCTGTCGGTCACCCCGAGCTCGACGCCGGGGATGGTGAACGTGAGCTTCGGCGTCACCGAGCCGGCGGCGCTCTTCTACACCGTCGACGGCAGCGCACCCACGTACTCGTCGATGCTCTACGGCTCGGCGGGCATCCGCGAGGGCGGGGAGATGCTGACCCTGCCGGTGGGCACGGAGATCCACTGGTTCTCGGTGGACTCGGCGGGCAACGTCGAGAACAACTACCTCGCCGACGGCGGGGCCAGGAACTACCGCAAGGGTCAGGTGGTCCTACCGACGGGCTGATCAGCGACGGTACGGTCGACGGCCGCGGCGCTGTCCGGCGTCGCGGCCGCCGGCTGGGCAGCGGCTCGACGATGGAGCTGGGCCCGGACCAGGTTGGGCCAGCCGCCCGGGGTCGGGTGCGGTGCAGGTACTCCTCGTGGAACTCGGACCCGTGCAGGTGTTCGGGCTGCAGATCCTGGATGCCGTCGAGCAGCCCCGGGTACACGCCCCCCTGATGGAAGCTCACCGACGCCAGCACGAGCCGGCCGACCCGGGGCGCGTGGTCGGTGCCGAGACGCAGCGCCACCGTCGCGCCCTGGTGCGGTTTTGTCGGCGCGTAGTACCCGCTCCCCGCCGTTCTCGTCCGCCGGCGGCGAGAGCTGTGGAACACTGAGGCCTGGTACACGCTCAATGAGATCCCGGGCCGGGTGGTGCAGCCGCAAACCTTCTTCGAGGCCGAGGAGGGCCGTACGGCCGCCGTCGGCATGGCGACCGACCACGCCGCCTACTCCGGCGCCGGCTTCGCCGCCGGGTTCGCCCAGGAGGGCTCGTCGACCAGACTCCCCGTCGATGTCCGCGAGGCCGGGACGTACGACCTGGCGATGCGCTACAGCAACGGCCCGAATCCCTACTCCGGCGAGAAGCAGCTGAGCCTGTACGTCAACGGTGAACGGGTCGAGCAGACGGTCTTCCCCTCCACCGTGACCTGGGAAGAGTGGGGCACCGTCACCACCACCGCACACTTGAACAAGGGTCGCAACGTGGTCGAGTACCGCAAGGAGGCTGCGGACTCCGGGCACGTGAACCTGGACGTGCTCGCCGTCCGGCCGCACGGCAAACGCATCACGCTGTTCAACGGTGGCGCGCTCACCGAGTGGCAGCACAGCGACGGGCGCGAACCGGAGTGGGCGATCGCCGACGGCGCCATGACGGTGCGCAACGGGGACCTGCGCACGGTGCAGGCCTTCGGCGACTTCCGGCTGCACGTGGAGTTCAACCTGCCGCTGTACCCGCCGGACGTGACCGGCCAGGCGCGCGCCAACAGTGGGGTGTACCTGCAGGACCGCTACGAGATCCAGGTGCTGGACTCCTTCGGCGTCGGCCCGCCGCAGACCAACGACGCCGCGGCCATCTACACCCAGAAGGCCCCCGACGTGAACGCGGCGCTGCCGCCGCAGACCTGGCAGACGTACGACATCGTCTACCGGCAGGCCCGCTACGACGCATCCGGGAACAAGGTCGACAACCCCCGCGTCACCGTGGTGTGGAACGGCGTCAGGGTGCACGACGACGTCGAGATCCTCGGCCCGACTGGCGACAGCCGGCCCGAGGGCCCGGCGACGGGTGCCATCCGACTTCAGGACCACGGCAATCCGGTCCAGTACCGCAACATCTGGATCGAGCCGCTGGACCGGTAGCTTCGCCAGCGGTCAGAACGTGGACGGCCGGGTACCGGTTCGTCAGCCCGGCCGTCCGCAGCAGAGCCTCGGCCCCACTGAGCAGGGCACGCAGGTGCCGACTTGAGCGCCGTCCTCCTCAGCGAGGTGAGTGTCGGGTGAGCGCTCACCACGAATGGTTCAGGCCAGCTCGCGGTCCAGTGCGCTGGGGGAGAGGGCATGCTGGACGACCGTCGCCGCGGCGCCGATGACGCCCGCGTTCGCCCCGGCCCGTGAGGTGGTCAAGGGCGAAGGTTCAGCGTCCGCGACTGCGTAGGATGGCGGGGTGATCCGGCTCCGGATGGGTCTGGCTGATGTGGCGAGGATGCGGTTTGCGTTATCGCCTCTCGCCGAGGTGATTGAGAGCCTGTACCAATTGTCGTCGGGGCGGGTGTCGCCGCTGCACCAGGGCTGGTTGGAGGCGACGCGGGACGGCCTGCGTGGTGTGGACATGGCGCTGCTGGGCGCGGTGGTGCCTGCGAGCGCGTACGTGGCGGATTTCCTGTTCGTGGCGGCCACCGACGCCGGCACCATCGACGACCAGCTGCGGTTGGTTGCCGAGTCGCCCGTGGCGGGAATCCGTGCCGACCTGGCGGCGGTGTGGGGTCGGGAGCCGATGCCGGCGCCGGCACGGGCGTTGGCTTCCGAAGGGGCGGCTGGTGCTCGGCGGTTGGCCGACGCGCTGTGGCGGTACTGGTCGGTGGCGATCGAGCCGCACTGGCGGGAGCTACGCGCGGTGCTGGAGGATGACGTCGCGTATCGGGCTGGCCGGCTGACCGGCGGTGGTGTCGATGCGCTGTTGTCGAGCTTGCACCCGGAGGTCAGCGTGCGGGGTGAGATCCTGCGGATCGACATGCCCCGGCACTCGGTGGACCATGACCTGGCCGGTGACGGACTCGTGCTGGTGCCGTCGGTGTTCGCGTGGCCGAACCTGGTGGTGGACAAGGGCCCCGATCGACCCGCGAGCCTCATCTATGCCTGCCGAGGAGTCGGCACGATGTGGGGAGGCGACTCCCGAGACGCCGACTACGCCGACGACGCGCTGGGTGCGCTGCTGGGTCACAGCCGCGCGGCGATCCTCAGCTGTCTGGCGCTGCCGAAGTCGACCACCGACCTCGCCCGTGAGCTCGGTCAAAGCGCGCCGTCGGTCAGCTTCCACCTGTCGGTGCTGCGCCGCAATGGCTTGGTGACGTCGTGGCGTTCCGGGCGCCGGGTGTTGTACCGGCACACGCCGCTGGCCAGCGGACTGCTCGGGGCTAGTGGTTCGGGGTTCGAGCGGGACTGTCCGGATCCCGCGTGAGGTTCCGACGGCGACGCTGGATTCCAGCGCCATCGAATCGTTGGTGACCTCCTAGGAGGCCTGCGACCGTGAGCGGACGCACGCATTCGACGCGCTACGGTGCCCGGTTGATTCGCAACCTGGCGTTCATCACGACCACCGCCGCAAGCGTCGAATGTCGTCGATCATTCGGACAGGGAAGGCAGGAATCGTGCGGAACGAAGACACTCGTGGCCTGACTCGTCGCGGGGCCCTGCGGGCGGCCGTCACGGTCGGCGCCGTCGCAGGCCCCTTCGGGTTGGCGGGAACAACGACCTCGCCGGCGTTTGCCGAGCCCGGGGTGACGTTGCCGGCGGCCACAACGGACGTGACACCGTTCCGGCTGTCGGTGTCGGACACCACGCTGCGCGATCTGCAGCGGCGGTTGGCGGCGGCCCGGCTGCCGGAGCGGGAACCCGTTCCCGACGGGTCCCAGGGCGTGCCGCTGGAGCGGGTACGCGGCCTGGTCGAGCACTGGCGGACGCGGTATGACTGGCGTCAGGTCGAGGCGCGGCTGAACGGGTTCGGCCAGTTCCGCACCCAGATCGACGGGATGGGAATCCATTTTCTGCACGTACGTTCCCGGCACGCCAACGCCGTACCGGTGGTGTTGACCCATGGCTGGCCGGGTTCGGTGGTGGAGTTCCTCGACGTGATCGGGCCGTTGACGGATCCCACGGCCTTCGGCGGGAGCGCTGTGGACGCGTTCCATGTCGTGGTGCCGTCCCTACCGGGCTTCGGATTCTCCGACAAGCCGGCCACGGCCGGGTGGAACATCCAGCGCATCGCGGGAGCCTGGGCGGAACTCATGTCCCGTCTCGGCTACCGTCGCTGGCTCGCTCAGGGCGGCGACCTGGGCGGCTCCGTGACGCACGAACTCGCCAAGCTCGGGCCCGCCGGACTCGCCGGGATCCACCTCAACTTCTTCCCCGTATTCCAGCCCCCGATCAGCGACCCGCCCACGCCGGAGGAGCAGGAGGCGCTGGACAAGCTGCAGCGGTTCTTCAACGACGGCGCCGGCTTCATCTACGAGCAGTCCACGCGCCCCCAGACGGTGGGGTATGCGTTGACCGACTCCCCGGTGGGGCAGGCGGCGTGGATCTACGAGAAGTTCATGGAGTGGACCGACAGCGACGGCAATCCCGAACGGGTCCTCGGCGTCGACCGGATGCTCGACGACATCATGCTGTACTGGCTGCCTGGCACCGCGGCCTCCTCGGCGCGAATCTATTGGGAGGACGCGCGGGCCACTGGCACAGCCGACGACTTCAAGGTCCCGGTCGGATTCACGGTCTTTCCCCGCGAGATCATCCCAACTCCGAGAATCTGGGCCGAACGCGTCTACAAGTCCAAGCTCATCTACTTCAACACGGTCCCCCGTGGTGGCCATTTCGCCGCGTTTGAACAACCAGAAATTCTTGCCGAGGAGCTGCGGAGGTTCGCTCGCTTGGTCCGTTGACCCTGTGCCGTGCCATAACTGGTCGCAGGGGTTGTGAACTGCGGTGTTGTCTGGTGGTGGACGATCGGGTGATGGTGTTTCGGCTGCTGCACCTGATCATGATGTAGGTGTTTGGCTAGGTGTATTGCCCAGCACCGTTGTTGATGCGGCTGATGGGTGGTTGGCCGCCGGGTGAGGTGTGGCTGCGGTGGTGATTGTAGGTGTGTAGCCAGGTCGGTAGGGCGTCGGCGCGGTGCCGGTTGCTGGTGAACGGTTGGGCGTAGTACGGCAGCCGCCAATTGCTAGCTGACCAGGGCGTAGTCGCGGTTCAGTCGTGTGCGTTGGTGGAACCAGCGTGCGCGAGCCTGGTGACGGCGTCGCCAGGTGAGCCAGCGGGTGGCATGGTCGGGCGGCATCGGATGGTGAAGGGCGTCGGCGAGTAGCCGCTTGACCTCGTGCACGGTCAGTGGGATCAGTCCGGGCTCGGGCGGTGGTGGCTGGTCGGGTGTGCTCGGGGGCGGGGCTTGGCTGTCGGTACGGTCCCGCAGGTGGGCGGCGGTGACCGCGCAGACGGCGAGGGCGGCCATGACCAGGACGGTGTGCCGGGCGATCGCGGTGTAGAGGCGGGCCTGGCACTGATCCAGGCCGAAGTAGTCCTTGCCGAACTCGAAGCACTCCTCGACCGGCCAGCGCAGTCCGGCGGCGCGGATCAGCCTCGTCTTGGTCACGGGTTGCCCCTCCGGCACGTGGCAGTAGTGGAAGGCCAGCTCGCCGGTGCTCAGGTGACGGCGCACGAGCAGGTGATGCCGCGGTGAGGCGGTGGCGATCCACGCCCAGGCGTACCAGCGTTGTCCCTTTGACCCGGTACCGGCCGAGCGGAGCTCCCACCGGCGTGTGTCCGCGGCCAGCAGCGTGACGGCCTGAGCGCAGGTCAGCCTGTCTCCCGAGGGCAGGTCGATCATGAAGGTGGAGGCGACCCGCAGCACGTACGCCTGCCCGCGAGTCTCGAAGAACTCCCGCAACGGTGTGCAGTTGCCGTACACCTCGTCGCCGCAGACGACGTCGAACACCAGCCCGTCGGCGTACGCGTCCGCGCAGACGTCCATGGCCAACTGACCCTTGGTGCGAAACTGCATCCCAGGCGGCAACCCCATACCCGCAGCCGTGCGCGGGTCGGCGAGGTGCTCGGCCGGGATCCACTGACGCGCCCCGACCAACGCGTGTCCCGTCCGCTCCCGCACATACGACAGGTGCACCGTGTTGATCCCGTTCGCGACCCGACCCGCGCACCCCATGTACTGCCGTTTCACCCCACACGTGACCCGGCCCTGCTTGGCCTGGCCCGTCTCGTCCAACGCACCGACCACCAACCCACGCCGCCGCCGGCGCGTGGCCGCCGCATCCAGACCCCCGGCCACGAACCGCCGGATGTGACTCATCGCGGCCGTCGTATCCCACACCGCCCGATTCAACAACCGCTGCGTGCGGTCCGGCGTGGCGTCCCCAACCTGCTCAGCGATGCTCCACCCGTTGCGCTTCGGCACCCAACTGACCAGCGCCGAGATGTACCGGCCCGCGTGCTGCCACGTCTGCGTCCGCACGAAACACGACCGCAGCTCCTCCAACAGCTCGGCCCGTGCCCGCACCGCGCGCCTGGCCGCTACCCTGGCAGCAGCAGCCGCCTTCGATCTTGTAGTCCTCACAAACACATGATCGACAGGCGGCTGCGTCCACTTCGCACACCCCCACCGCATCCCGACAGGTCAGACCACCAATGGCGGCTGCCGTAGTAGGCCCATTCGTCGCACAGGGTCCGGTTGAAGCGTTCGGCTTTGCCGTTGGTCTGGGGCCGGTAGCGGCGGGTGAAGCGGGCGTGGGTGCCAAGGGCGGCCAGGGCGTCGCGCCAGGCGCCTGCGCGGCGGTAGGCCCAGGCGTTGTCGGTGATGACCTGTTCGATGCGGCTGATGCCGTGGGCGGCGAAGTGATCGGCGGCGCGGCGCAGGAAGCCGGCACAGGTGTCGGCTTTCTCGTCGGGGTGGATTTCGGCGTAGGCGAGGCGGGTGTGGTCGTCGATGGCGCGGTGGACGTAGTCGAAGCCGACGCGGGTGCCGTAGTGGGCGCGGCGGTGTTCCAGGCTGTCGCGGCCGTGCACGCGCCAGCCACCGCCGTCACGCAGGCGGCCCGGTTTCTTGACGTCGACGTGGACGAGTTCGCCGGGTCGATCGCGTTCGTAGCGGCGAACTGGCTGGCCGGTGGGCCGGTCCAGCCAGGCCAGGCGGTGCAGGCGGTGCCGGGTGAGCACGGCGTGCACGGTCGGAGCGGGAACGCCCAACAGCGGGGCGAGGCGGCGCGGGGGCGAGCTTGCGGTCCTGGCGTAGCTGGCAGATCGCCGCTTCAATCGTTGCAGGGGTCTTGCCGGGCAGCCGGCGGGCGACGCTGGGCCGGTCGCGTAGACCGGCCAAGGTCGTTCGGCTCGCTCGCGTTCCTGAAATCGTCAGACCGTCCGGATCTTCCGCTTTGAGGGCGTTTGACAGGCGCGTTGAACGGTACGGCATTCACGGCTAGCTTCTCGACCGATGTATGCGGAACGCGACAGCGGAGCCGGGCCGATGTGGCCCGGCTCCCTTGCTGATCAGTACGGGCGAAGCGACGTGAAGAATTGCCTCAGTTCGCTGGCGAGCAAATCCGGTTCCTCCAGAGGCATGAAGTGTCCGCCCCTACCTGATTCGCTCCAATGCCGGACGTTGGTGCAGGCGCGTTCGGCGATTTCGCGGGGGAAGTTGGCCTGCGACGGTTCGGTGCTCAACGTGAACGCGGCGGGCACCGTGATGTGGGGTCGTGGGCTGTTGTGGTCGAAGTCGAAGTACTGCCGGAACGAGGAGCCGATCGTGCCGCTCGCCCAGTACAGGGTGATGATCGTCAGCAGGGTGTCCCGGTCGAAGCGGCTCTCCAGGTCCCCGTGGTTGTCACTCCAGTCTCGGTACTTGTCGACGAGCCAGGCGGCCAGTCCGGCTGGAGAATCACTCAGTGCCGCGGCGATGGTGTCCGGCCGGGTGCCCATGATGGCGCTGTAGCCGCCATCGGTCTGGTCGTACGCCGCCTCGGCATCGAGATACGCCTGCTCGGCGGGCGACAGCGGCTGGGAGTCGAAGCTGGCCGGGAACGGTGGGTGGATCATATGAATGCCGGCCACCTGCTCGGGATACAGGGCGCCCAGCCAACCGGTGACCACGCCGCCGACGTCGCCGCCGAAGGCCCCGTAGCGTTGGTAGCCAAGGACGTCGGTCATCAACAGGTGCAGGGTCTGCGCCATCGCAGCGCGGGTGAGCGGCCCTTTCGGCAGCTCCGAGTACAGAAACCCTGGCAGCGAGGGAACCACCACGTCGAACGCGTCGGCGGGGTCGCCCCCGTACTGTGCGGGGTTGGTCAGGCGATCGGCCAGCGGCAGCATCTCCACGAAGCTGCTGGGCCAACCGTGGCTCAGGATCAGCGGCAGCGGCGCGGGCGCACCGGCCGGACGCGTCCCGGGTACGCGAAGGAAGTGGATGCGCCTGCCGCCGATCTGGGCCTGGTAATGCGGCAGCGCGTTGAGTTCGGCTTCCCGAGCGCGCCAGTCGAACCCGTCGGCCCAGTAGGACACCAGGTGCCGCAGGTAGTCGGGATCGGCACCGGCCTGCCATGGCTGATCGCCGCTGCGATTGGTGAAGCGCGTACGGGCCAGTCGGGCCCGCAGGTCGTCGAGTACCTCGTCGGATACATCGATACGGAACGGGGAGAAGGTCATTGTTCCTCCGGCTAGGAGGCGCTCCCCGACGCGAAAGTCAGCGGACAGGGATGGCCGGGTGGAGCGCCCAGACGTGACATTGGGTGTTCACCGGGCTCACCTCCCCTCATCGCTGACACGGGTCACCTTACACGTCCCCTTCTGCCGCCCATCGCGAGCGTCGATCGCCCCATTCCTGGATCAATCGGATATATTGTGACCTTGCCGCGACCGCAACACGGCCGGGTGGTACCCGTCCGCGTCGGTGTGTGGCATGGAGGTCACACTTTGGGGCATGGAGTTCTTCTGCTACCACCGCGACCGGCCCAGCTCGGTGGCGCTGCGCGACGAGCTGCTGGAAGAGCATTGGTCCTACATGGACCGGTACTCGAGAGAAATGATCGCTCGCGGACCGACCCTTGCCGGCGACGGCGACACGCCCACCGGCAGCGTGCACATCGTCGACCTGCCCGACCCCGCCGCCGCGCGCGTGTTCGCTCTCGACGAGCCCAACTATCAGGCCGGCGTGTACCGGGACGTGCTGCTGCGCCGGTGGCGCAACGCGCTGGGGCGCACCATGTGGGACTTCCCCGGAGGCCGGACCGGTGGTAATCGGTACCTGGTGCTCGGCCTCGGCGCGGGGCAGGCCGCTGACCTCGCGGTGCCGCCCGACCGGGACGAGCTGATCGCGTACGGGCCGCTGCTGTCCGACGACGGCGCCACCTGGCTGGGTACGGCGGTGCTTGTCCGGGCGGCGGATCCGGACAAGGCGCGCGCCGTGCTGACCCCGGACCGGTACGCCGACATCGAGGTGCACAACTGGCAGTTTGGCGGTCGGCCGTCATGACCCGAGGCTGGCTGTGGACTTGGTGCAGCGTGTCGACAGGCGTGGATGCGGCAGGGGGAGCCTGCTCGGAGTTGTCTGGCTTCGTCGACGCCTGTCAGCTTCCCCGGGGCCAAGATCGAACGTGCGGATCTGCCGCACTCAGCTCGGTAGATGCTTCAGCCATCGCGTGTGTAGGGCCTCATAGCGCGCCGCGTCAACGGCGGCCGGGTCGTCCAGCAGCGCGACGACACGGGTTCCACTCGGCAGTAGCCTGCTGTGAGCGGAGATCTCCGGCAGCGGCGGAGCTGGCAGCATCCTGCTCACCTCAGCCCCCAGGTAGGTCCACCATCCCAGCAGCGCGGGCCACCCGTCGACCGGATGATCTTCTTCGTGAATTCGCGTCAGATGCCAGATCTGATCCAGCGACCACTCGTCCATGACCCGACCGATGCCGGCAGCTAATGCATCGGCGGCTTGTAGCCACAAGGCGGTCAAGCGCGCGTGCAGCTGACGGTAGCCATCCGCGTCGGAGTTTGGGCGACGAAAGGTCCACGCCGCGTCAAGGGACCAGCTCAGGTTGATCGCCGTACTGGATTGATCGGGCCGACAGCTGAGATGGAGATCGACCCCGTCGGGTGTCCAGAGTTGGCTGGAGGCCTTCCCAGTCGCCATCGCGGCGCCGCCTCGTCCTGGTCCTCAACGATCCGCAGTTCGCCGTCGTTGTCGAAGAGGTTGATGCATCCGTCCGGGCGTCGAAACTTCAGACCGAAGCCGGCCGCCAGCGCGAGTACCTCGTAGATGACCTTGTTGACCGGACGCAGCACGGGCACCCGCAGCTCCCACGTCCAGTCAGAGCCCATCCCGGCATCCTGCCGAGTTCCGATTCCTCGGGGCAAGCGGCATCTTCCGGATAATGGACCACCGATGCCTCTGACCCATCGCAGATACGTCTGGGGTGGCTCCACAGCTGGACCACGTCCGCAACTGCCGCTGTCCGCGCGGTCGTGCCGTCGCCCCTGCCGCTCCCCACGACGTGGCGCTGCTGGTACATGGTGCGTCGAAGATCGGTGGCCGGCCGCCCTTGGATCCCTTCTTTCGTCAGTTGGCGGTGCCCGGTCGACCTTGATCGGGATTGTTACTTTGATGCCCCCGCTTGGCCAGGTGCTCCTCTGCACCCGGTCGGGTAGGACCGCCGCATTGCTGTGGCGGTCCCCTCAGGCCCTTGCCCGTGGCGCGGTCAGTTCGGCTCGGTGGATGGTGGGCGGGTCCTGCCGCGCTTGCTTGACTTGTACGTGGCATCCATGGACGAGTATTTCGCCGCTCGGGCGATCATTCCGTGCTCGGTCTGGTCGGCGAGGTAGGCCAGGGCGGTGGCCTCTTCGGTCAGGTCGTCGTGCAGGTGGGCCGGCGCTACTGGTAGGGCGTCGGAGAGGGCGTCCTGCGCGTGACGGATCTCGGCGTGCGCTGCGTCAGGGGCACTGGCGCTGAGGTGGCCGGAGGCGCGACGCTTGGCGTTCTGTACCCGCAGGTAGACCAGCTCGGTGCGTACGGTCGGGTCAGGTACCCGTCCTGCGGCCTGGTCACCGGGGACGACGTTGACGTGCAGCGGCAGGGTGAGCGTGTGCTGGGCCAGCGTAGGCAGCTCGACCCAGGTGAACTGGCACGTGGCGACCTGGGCCAGTCCGAGGGTGGCGATAGCGGGGATGTCGAAGGTCAGCAGCAGTTTGCGGGTTTCGTCGGCGTAGAAGTTGCCGAGCTCGGCGAGTAGCCCGTCACCGGTGGTGGTCGCGGGCATGTCGTTGACGATCTGGACCGCGCGTACGTGCGGTGAGGGCTGGATCAGCAGCGACGCTGCTTGGACGGTCTGGGACAGCAGGCCGTCGACCTCGCCGGCGATGAGCGCGCCCGCGGTGTCGGCTTCTTCGGCGAAGTGTTCGTTGCCGGCCCCACCGCGGGCGATCGCCGACATGAGCCGTTCGTCGTAGCCGAGTCCGTAGCCCAGCGTTGAGGTCGTGATGTTGTCGGCGTTGGCCTTGGCGGCGATGGCGCCCAACGTGTCGGGGTCGGTGACGCCGGCGTTGGCGTGCCCATCGGAGATGAGCAGCACGTTGGCTCCGGCCGGCCCGGCGATGCGGCTGGCTTCCTGCAGCCCGCGCAGGTAACCGGCGGACAAGTCGGTGCTGCCACGCGCGTCGAGCTTGGAGATTGCGCGTTTGACCGCCTGTTTGTCGGCGAGCGGCCCGGCTGCGACCGCTACCTCGACTCGGTCGTCGAATGCGACCAGCCCGAAGTTGTCGCCGGGATCGAGTCTGTCGATCAGGCCGATGAGTGCGGTCTTCGCGCCGTCGAGGCGGCCACCGGCCATCGAGCCGCTGCGATCGAGCACCACCTGCAGTGTGGATGCCGGGCGGTCGACGTCGCGGGTCGACGCCGCGGGTGCCGTCAGTTCGACGAGCACGGATAGTTGGTCGTCGGTCTCGAGTGCCAGCACGTCGACATCCAGATGTGCGGAGATGTGCATTTGTCTCCTTCAGCGGCACGGCAGGTACGGAAGCAGGGCTTGCCTGGCGGACGGTAGTGAATCACCGCGCTGTGACACTCCGATGGTCGTTGCCGGGCCTCGGCGCTTCGCGCGAACGAGCGGCGGCATGAGCGTGACGGCCGCGCGGTGCCGATCCGGCGGGCGGCAACCCGGCCGGGTAAGGACGCCGCAGTCGCGCGGTCGCAGTAGGGTCGTCGGGCTGGCGCAGGCCGATGAAGATGGGGGAGTTGCGACGGTGGGGGAGTTGACGACAGCGACTGTGCCGCTGAACGCGATCCAGAGCGACCGGGTTGCCGGTGTGCTCCTCGCTGCGGCGTGCGGTGACGCGTTGGGCGTGCCGTACGAGTTTCAACCGCAGCTTGCGGCCGGCGAACAGCCCGAGATGCGCGGCGGTGGGCTCGGCCCGTACGCGCCCGGTGAGTACAGCGACGACACCCAGATGGCGATGTGCATCGCGGAGGTGTCCGCCACCGGGGCGGATCTGCGCAGCAGCGACTCCCTCGACCGCATCGCCGGCAAATTTCCTCCGATGGAAACGGGAGGGCGCCAGCGATATCGGGGCGCAGACCCGGCAGGTCCTCGACGCGGTCTCACAGGTGAGGGGAGCGGGCGTCGCCCCGGCGATGAGAGACACAGCCGCGGACCTGCACCGCAGAACCGGCCGCAGTGCGGGTAACGGGTCGCTGATGCGCACTGCGCCGGTGGCGCTGGCCTATCTCGGCGATCCGGAGGCGCTCGCGGAGGCCGCCCGCGTAGTCAGTGCGCTCACCCATCACGACCCCCTGGCCGCGGACGCGTGTGTGCTGTGGTGCGCGGGGATCCGCCGGGCGGTTCTCGACGGGACGTTCGACGGGGTACGCGAGGGTTTGGACCTGCTGCCCGCGGGGCGGCGCGACCGGTGGTCGAGCTGGTTGGCCGAGGCGGAGTCCAAGCCGCCGGAGCAGTTCCGTCCCAACGGGTTCGTGGTCGCCGCGTTGCAGGCCGCCTGGTCGGCGATCAAACACACCGACGTTCCGGAGCACGACCCGGGTCGCGGCAGTTTCCCCTGCCAGCATCTCGAACGCGCTCTGACCGTGGCGGTGCGCGTCGGCGACGACACCGACACTGTCGCGGCGATCGCCGGGGCCCTGCTCGGCGCCCGGTGGGGCTCCTCCGCGGTGCCCCTGGCCTGGCCGCGCATCGTTCACGGCTGGCCGAACCGGCGCGCGGCGGACCTAATCCGCCTGGCCATGTTGACGGCCCAAGGCGGCCAGGCCGGCCAGGGCGGTTGGCCGGGCTGCGCCCGCGCGCCACGACCTGCCGTTGCACCGTTGATGGTGGCGCATCCGCACGACCCGGGGGTGATCCTCGGCAACCTCTACACCGACGCGGCCCCAGTGGGCGCCGGCGCGGTGGTCTCCCTGTGCCGGGTTGGCTGCGACGACTTCGACGACGTGGCCGTCGTCAACCGGGTGTCGGCGTGGCTGGTCGACCAGCCCGACGCCAATGCGCAGCCGCACTTCGTGGTCGATCAGGCCGCCCGGATGGTCCTCGAGTTGCGCAAGGAGGGCCATGTCGTGCTGCTGCACTGCGCCGCCGGTCAGAGTCGCACACCGGCGGTCGCCGCCCGCTACACGACCTTGACCACCGGCATACCGGCCCGCTCCGCGCTGGCCGAGCTGCGCGGCCTGCTCGGCGCGCACGGCTGGACACTCAATCCGGAACTGCGGCAGGTCGTCGAACAGCTGTGACGGGTCACGCCGGGGCTGCTGTAGGCCGCACAGGACCAATCGAGGACTCGGCTGTAGGCGAGGCCGGAACTATGGCCCCGCCCATGATCGGAGCGGCCCGCACAACCTGCCGGAACAACCCTGGTGGATGACCGGGCCGCCTGCCCATGGGACCAGGATCGGGGGAGCTGGATGGGAGCAGACGGGTGCACTCAACGGCAGTCAACTCCGCCCAACGGCACCGAACAGCAGTCAACGGCACCCGCCGCCCCCTCCTGGCGCAACGATCTGTCACTGCACCTGATTAGCGAGAGGGGGAGCCGGTGAAACCCACCGTCGTCGCTGCCGCGTATTCGGTCCTCAAGCGCGTCGCCCAGGAACGCCGCACGATGTCGTACTCCGCCTTGAGCGACGAGGTCCCTGGGCTCTCCCGTCGAGGCCCTTCGATGGTCGCGACGCTGATCGCAGTCGCTGAGCGCTCGTGGAGAAGCATGTGCTCCTGCCGGTACTGGCCGTAAAGGCGGGTCGCAATGGACTCCCCAGCTCCGGCTTTTACGAGTCATTGACGACCTACCGGCCCGAAGACGATCAATCCGACCCGAAAAGGGCTGCTCGCCGGGAGCGCGAGAGGGTCTACGCGGCCTACCCGCCAGACCAACAGTAGAAGCTGCTCAACCACATCCGGTGGGCACCAGGGACTCGGCAGCAGAACTAACGAGAGGAACCGGGGGAGTCCCCTTTCTTCGATGGTCCGGCGGCGAACCGGGCTGGCGGCAGACCGCACACTCCGATCTCCGCCGTGAACACTGCCCCCGAGAACTCGGCGCCGTCGGACCGGGCGGTGGTGACGAACAGGCGTCGCAGGTCAGGGCCCCCGAACGCCAGGTTCGTGACCAGCGGCGCCGGTACGCGCAGCGCACGGTCGGGCACGAGTCCGGCGGTGTGCCGGACCACGAGGCCGGATCCCCAGAGTGCCACCCACACGCCGCCGTCGGCGTCGACCGTGATCCCGTCGGGGTGGTCGACCCGTACCGACGCCACCGCACGGCCGTCCGACTCATACGCGGTGACGGTGTCGGCGAAGGTGTCGGCGTGGTAGAGGGTCCGCCCGTCCGGGCTGGTGTCGACGCCGTTCGACGCGCCGATCCGATCGGCGAGGATGCGGTGACGCAGGTGCGCCCCGATTGAGTAGAGGGCACCGCGGTTGGCGCGGGTACGGTCGACCGACCCGACGTAGAGCTGGCCATCGCGTCCGCACACCGCGTCGTTCAGCGACAGGTCGGCCGGCCCGGGCACGGTGACGAGGGGACGGAACGTCCCGTCCTGCGGGTCGAGGGCACCGAGGTCGCGGCCGGCGACGCCGAGCCAGCCGCTCCCGGCGCGCGGCACCAGGGCGGTGACCGGCCGACCGCAGGTGGCGCCGTGGGCGGCGCCGGTGGTCGGGTCGACGACCCAGAGGGTGCGGCCGGCGACGTCGACCAGGTGCAGGCGTCCGGTGGTGTCGTCCCAGATCGGGCTCTCGCCCAGCGCGCAGCGCAGCTCACCCAGGAGCGCCCAGTCAACGTCCTGGGAGATCATGGCCATCGGACCTCGGCACCGGTCGCCGCGTGGGAGGGTACGGGTCCGGTCACAGCCATCGGGCGCGCAGGTCGGGCCGCAGCCACGCGGCGGGCGAGGCGATGGAAAGGCCGCCGTCCACCGGCAGCACCGTGCCGGTGATGAAGTCCGCGATCGGGGAGGCGAGGAACGCCACTGCGGTGGCCACGTCCTCGGGGCGGCCGACCCGCCGCAGCGGGTAGCCCTCGGTGACTCGGGGCACGTCCGCCTGGCCGATCATGCCTGGTGCGACCGCGTTGACCCGGATGCCGGCAGGCCCGTACTCCAGGGCGAGCTGGCGGACCAGCCCCTCCACGCCGGCCTTCGCCGCCGCGTAGCCAGGCAGGCCGGGCGCGGCGAGGGTGGCGTTGACCGAGCTGACCGCGACGATCGCCCCGCCGCGGGGCAGCAGCGGCAGCGCCGCCCGGACGACGTAGAACATCGAACCGAGGGTGGCGTCGAGGGCGATCCGCCACTGCGCGTCGGTGGTCTGCGTCGCCGGGGCGACCGGCATCACCGCGGCGGCGGGCACCACCACGTCCAGCCGGCCGAGGATGCGGTGCGCCTCGGCGACGGCGGCGGCCGCGGCGTCCGGGTCGGCGCAGTCGGCCACCAGCTCGGCGGTGAACGCGGGGTCGGTGTGCTCGTCGAGCGAGACGCCGACGACCCGGTCACCGGCGTCGCTGAATGCCCGGCCGATCGCGGTGCCGATCGGTGAGGAGGCGCCGACCACGAGGACCCCGCGGCCGCTCATCCGGCCAGCTCCAGGTCGGCGAGGATGGCGCTGAGCGACTCCCGGCCAGCCGCGTCGAGCGGGCGGGCCGGCGAGCGTACGGTGGCGTCGGCGATGAGGCCGCGGCGCACCAGCACCTCCTTGTGCACCGCCCAGGCGATGCCCTGCTGGAGTCCGAACAGGATCAGCGGCAGCAGCCGGGTGAACGCGGCGCGCGCCTCGGCGTGCCGGCCGGCTTCCCAGTCGGCGAGGACGGGTGCGAGCAGGTCGGGGAACTCACAGGCCGGCATGGTGCCGATCGCGCCGCGGGCGTACTCCTCCAGGCAGAACTGGGCGTTCTGGCCGCCGAGCACCGCGAAGCCCTCGTCGGCGCGGGCGGCGACCACGGCCGCCACCTTCGGCGCGGTCGGGGGCGACTCCACCTTCACCGAGGTGACGCCGTCGAGCTTGCCGAGCTCGGCGATGAGCGAGGGTGCCATCGTGACGCCGGTGGCGCCGGGCGCGTCCTGGACCATGACCTCGACACTGGCGGCCGAGGCCACCTCGCCGTAGAAGGCGAGCAGCTGGTCGGGGGTGGGCTTGACCATGAACGGCGGCAGCACCATCAGTGCGTTCGCGCCGCCGGCCATCGCGGCGTCGGCCTGTTCGATCGCGGTCACCGTCGAGGTGCCGTTCACCCCCGCGACGATCGGTACGGCCCCGGCGACCACGTCGGTGACCGTGGCGAGGATCCGGGTCCGCTCGTCGGTGGTGAGCGCGAAGCCCTCGCTGGCCATGCCGAAGACCGCGACGCCGGTCACGCCGCTGGAGAGTTGGAACTCGGTGAGCCGGCGCAGGCTGGGCAGGTCCAGGGCGCCGTCGGGCCCGAACGGGGTCGCGAGGATCGGCACGAGGCCGTGGACGGTGTGGGGCACTCAGGACTCCTTGGCCAGGGCGCGAACCGTGTCAGCGTCGACGTTGACGCCGAGTCCCGGTCCCGCGGGCAGGTCGAACGCGGCCGGGTGCAGGGGCACCGGGTCGGTGAGGATGCGGGCGCCAACCTCGGTGGAGGTGGGCTGGTATTCGAAGGCGGCGAGGTCGGCGACGGCCGCGGCGACGTGCAGGCCGGCGGCCAGGGAGACCCCCATGCCGACGGAGTGGTGCGGAGCGACGGGTACGTGCCGCGCGGCGCACAGGTCGGCGATCGCCATCGCCTCGGTGATGCCGGTGCGCGCCACGTCGGGTTGGGCAATCCGCAGCGCCCGGGCGTCGAGCCACTGCGCGAACTCGTAGCGGTTGCGCAGCGCCTCTCCGACCGCGATCGGCACGGCCGAGCGGGCGGTGAGTTCGGCGTGCCCGGCGACGTCCTCCGGCGCGAGGGGCGCCTCCAGGAACCAGGCGTCCCGTTCGGCGAGCCCGTGGGCCAGCGCGACCGCGTCGTCGACCCCGTACGCCCAGTGCCCGTCCACGGCGATCCGCAGGCCGGGCGCGGCGTCCCGGACGGCGTCGACGGTGGCCAGGTCGGCGGCGACGCCGTGCCCGAGGTGCAGCTTGACCCCCGTGGCCCCCCGGTCGACCCAGTCGCGGGCCAGCGCCGCCCGTTCCGCGTCGGTGGACCGGGGCAGCCCGGAGACGTACGTGGGTAGGCGGGTGCGGAACGCACCGCCGAGCAGCTGCGCGACTCTGAGCCCGGTCAGCCGGCCGACGAGGTCCCAAAGCGCGATGTCGACGGCAGCGAGCGCGTCGGCCTGGTGGCCGACCATGTGCCCGCGTTCGCGCATCAGGTCGCGCAGCCGGTGCCAGGCAGGACGGGGGGCGGTGGCGTCCATGCCGACGAGCACCGGCGCGAGGAGCAGGTTGACGATGGCGGCCGGTACCTCGGGCGCACCGGCGCCAGGGCCTCGCCCCATCCGGTGGTGCCGTCGTCGGCGATCACCTCGACCAGCAGCGTCTCGTAGCGGGACGAGTAGAGGCTGCGCCACGGCTCGCGGACCTCGTAGCCGTCGCCGATGGTGCCGCCGTCGCGTTTCGGTCCCAGGTAGGCCTGGTCGGTGCGCAGCTTCAGCACGTGGGTGTGGACCTCGCGGACCCGCATCATGCCTCCGCTCCGCAGGCCAGCCGTACCGGCCGGGACCGCTGGTCGCCGACCTGCACGGCGTAGATGAACGCGGCGGACAGGTCGTCCACCGGCACGGTCCATTCGTTCGGGTAGACGGTGCGGTCGAGCTGGTGCCAGGTGGCGCCGTCGTCGAGCGACCAGTGCAGGGTCGCCGGTTCGCGGGTGGCGGCCTGCACGTAGGCGTGATGCCGGCTGCCGTCCGGCTTGGGGATCAGGATGCCGCGCACCGGGCCCACCGGGCCGTCGTCGAAGCGGTGCGCGCCGACCGGCGCGGCCTGGGCGCGGTGCAGCGGTACGTCCAGCGGGCCGACGCCGTGCACCACGATCGCGGTGATGCCGTGCCCGGAGACCTCGACGGTGAGCCGATGGTCGACGACGGTGGCCTGCTCCGGTACGCCGCGGTCGCGGATCACCGTCGCCCGGTACGGAGTGCCGGGGGTCATCGGCACCCGCGCCGGGTCCAGCGTCACCGTCGCCGTGCCCGGGGTCGCGGCGGCGTTGGTGAGGCTGACGCAGAGCCGGTCCCCACCCTCGGCGGCGATCCAGTTGACCTGGTCGGTGTCCAGCCGCACCAGGCCCTTCGGCAGCCACAGCCAGACCCCGTCCTCGCCGTGGAAGCGACCCGGCCGGTGGCCGTAGACGCGGTAGGCGAACCAGACGTAGTTCTGCTCGAATTCGGCCGGGAAGGCGATCGCGCCGCCGGAGCGGGTCTCGTGCTCGGCGATCAGGTAGTCGATGGCCATGCCGAGCTGGGCGGGCGCGTGGTGGTAGTAGATGGTGGTGTTGCCGAAGGGCCCGGTCCAGGGGAAGTCCGGGCGCATGTGGTGGACCGTCAGCTGCCGGTAGTAGTAGCCGGGGTAGCTGGTGAACCGGCCGACCAGCGCGTTGTGCGCTACGTCGCGCAGCAGGTCGTCGCCGGTGTGCGCGGCGAGCCGCAGCAGGAATGGCGCCCACGCCGGGTTGAGGGTGAACCCGTTGAACCGGTAGGTGTTCACCGCCTCGATGCTCAGCCCCGTCGGGGACACCTGCCAGGCCGGCACCTGCTCGTCGGGCACGTCGGTAGCCGGGTAGTCGTACAGGTCGGCGGGGTCCCACCAGCCGGTTAGCTCGATCTGCCTGTCGACGAAGAGCGGCCGCTGCGGGACGGTGACCGTGCCGTCGGGCACCGGGCGGGCGAACACCATGGTGGTGAACCTTTTCGCCTCCATGTGCGCGGCGTCGAGGTAGCGGCGCCGGCCGGTCTCCTCGTACATCTCCAGCAGCTCGACCCAGGCGCGGCAGTAGTAGACGGCGAAGTCGTGCGGGTCGGCCTCGCCGCCGTACGGCTGGTCGATTTCCTCGGCGATGTAACGGTCGGCGGCCTCCTCGGCCTGTTGCCGCAGCTTCTCCTCTCGGGTCATCCGGTACGCGGCCAGTGGCGCGCTCATCGGCGTGCGCTTCAGCCAGTAGTCCTGCGTGTCGAGGGAGGAGAGCGCCAGCTCCCGGGCGGCGGTGAGCCCGCCCCGGGACAGCGCGTACAGCGGCGCGAGCGCGGGCGCGCCGAACGGCGTGCCGCAGAGCTGGTTCTTCGTCGGGTCGCCGTAGACGGTGGCGTCCTCGCGCGGCGTCCAGCCGTAGGCGTTGCGGGACAGGTGGAACTCGACCGTCGGCAGCGCCCGGGTCTCGTACAGCTCGTCGTCGCCGGTCAGCTGGTAGGCCCCGAGCAGCACCGAGGTGGTGGTCGCGCGGACAGCCTGGTCGTTCTCGATGTCGATGTAGCCCTTGGCCCGGCTCCACCAGCCGCTCGGCGAGCCCTGGTAGTCGACCCGGTCGTCGGCGGTCGGGCCGGCCTTCATCAGGTCGATCAGGTTGTGCACGGTGTCGGTCAGCGAGCAGCCGAATACGTTGCGCCGGTACGCGGTGTAGCCGTACTCGCCGCGCAGCAGGTCGCGGTAGGCGTCGTACAGCTCGGTGCGGCCGGCGTACACCCCGACGGTGAACCGGTACGGCTCGCCGGCGCGCAGGTCGGCCCGCCGGCCGTACTGTGGGGCGTATAGGGTGGGCTGCACCGTGCCCTCGGGGGTGCCGAGGCTCATGCCGAACGGCTGGTCGTCGTCGCCGCGAGCCGACTCGTACTCGAACGGCAGCTCGGCGGCCGGCGCGAAGAGGCCGGTGGTGATCGGGCCGCGCCGCACCAGGCACAGCGGCGCGAACAGCTCGTCGCGCCCGACGGACGCCGGCCCGCCGACCATCCGGGCGTGCCGCAGTGGCCCGCACAGCACCTCGTCGACCTCGTCGACCGGTGACGCCGCGAACGCCCGGTAGGCGACCACGAACCGGCCGTCGACCCGCGGGGTCAGCTTGACGTCCACCATGGGGTGACGGCCGTCCAGCCGCCAGGTGACGGCGAGGGAGAACAGTTGCCGGTCGCCGCCGCGCAGCCGCACCGCGTTCGGGCCGAGCCGTTCGACCTGGTCGAACGTCACCGGGT
The DNA here is from genome assembly GCF_016802855.1 of Micromonospora sp. ATA51. NCBI lineage: Bacteria > Bacillati > Actinomycetota > Actinomycetes > Micromonosporales > Micromonosporaceae > Micromonospora > Micromonospora sp. ATA51. The sequence continues at coordinate 130,847 of NZ_JAEVHJ010000001.1, forward strand.
GCCGGTCGAGGGTCCCCTGCGGGTTCCGGCGGCTGCCGCCGTCTCCGTGCAGTACCAGCCACCGCTCGCCGAACCGGTCGTCGCCGACCCGTTCCCAGCCGCCGTCGCCCCGTACGAGCAGGTCGGTGGCGTAGCCCGCTCCGCCGTCCCACCGCAGGGCGGCGACCTCCAGGCGGTGCGCGGCCCTCTCGACCGCGGCGTACGGCTCGACGGCTACGGCGGCGGCGGTGGTCAAGTCCGGGCCGGCGGCATCGGCGCGGCCGGCCGCGCGCACCGTGCGCGGGCCGAGGTGGACGACCTCCACCGGGGCGAAGGCGGCGGCCATGGCGGTGGCACCGACGCCGACCCCACCGCCGTCGAGTGGGTCGCGGTCGGTGACGGTGGCCGCCGTGCGCCCGTCGACCGCGACCGTGATCCGGCCGTCGGCGACGGTCACCTCGACGGGCAGCCACCGGCCGAAGTCGAAGGCGAGGATGTTGTCGGCGAGCAGTTCGGCGTGCCCGTCGGCGTGCCGGAGCACCGACAGGTACCGCACGCCGGTGCGGACCCGCAGCCGGATCGCGTACCAGCGTTCGGCGTCGGCGTTGACCCGTAGTTCGGCGCTGCTGACGTCGGCGCCGTGCCGCGGCTCGGGCACCCGCACGGCGGTGCGGATCGCGAAGTTGCCCGTCATCGCTGGCAGCGCCGCGCCGAGCAGGTGCCGCCCGTCGGGGTGGCCGTGGCCGTCGACCTCTATGGGGCGATCGAAAGACGAAAACGCACGGTCAGATGTCACGGAGGCGCTCCGACGTCGCGATTCTGCAACTCGTATGCAATCCGCGATTGACACGATGCAACATGAGCGCCACTCTGACACGACGATGGATGGCACGTCCAGAGGGAGAGCCGGTGGCGAGTGACCAGGGCACCAACCAGAGCGTGGAGAAGGCGGCCGCCGTGCTGAACGCCTTCCTCGCCGGCCAGCCCGCGCTGCGGGTGTCCGACGTCGCCCGCCACGCCGTACTCGGCCAGTCGACCGCGTCCCGCCTGCTGGCCACCCTCGAATCCTGCGACCTCGTGCAACGCGACCAGCTCAGCGGCCTCTACCAGCTCGGCCCGGCACTGATCACGATGGCCGGCGTCGCCCTCAACAGTCACCCCGTGCACCGCGAGGCCCGCCAACGCGCGCAGAACCTTGCCGCGGAACTCGGCCTCGGCGCCAACGTCGCGATCCGCAGCGGTGCCACGCTGTTCTACCTGTGCAACTTCGAGGGCACCCTCGCCCCGCGGTCGTTCGTGCTGATCGGCCAGCACAACCCGCTGCACGCCACCGGGCTGGGCAAGTGCTTGCTGATCGGCACCGACGCCCAGCAGCGCCGCGCGCTCCTGCCCGACCTGCCGCCCTACACCACGTCCACCATCACCGACCACACTGCCCTCGACGCGGCCGTCGAGCGGGCCGCGCAGCGGCGTTACGCCACCGAGGTCGAGGAACTCGCCCTCGGGCGGGCCTGCATCGCCTCCCCGATCCTCGACCACACCGGCACGGTCTGCGCCGCGCTGTCGGTCTCCGGACCGCTTTCCGCGATTGACCTCGACACAAGGGAGGCCGAGTTGTCCCGCATGGTCATCGAAGCCGCCGACGCGATCAGCACCGGGCTGGGCTACCTCGGCCCCGCCGACCGCATCCCCAGCCGGGTGCAGGCCGTCCGATGAGCACCGACACCGCCCACCCGGACACCACCGGCCGCACGCCGGCGTCCCCGCCGGCCGGCAACCGCCCGCCCCGGTCGCTCGGCGACGGCGCCTTCGCCGCGCTGCTCATGCTGCCCGCCCTGGCGATGCTCGCCGCGATCGTCGTCTACCCACTGGTCGCCTCCCTGGTCACCGCGTTCTTCGAGCAGAGCCTCGTCGAACCCGGCCGCACCTTCGTCGGGCTGCATAACATCACCGACCTGCTCGGCGGCGACTTCTGGCGGCTGCTGCGCCAGACCCTGGTCTTCACCGTCGGCGCCACGATCGCCCCGTTCCTCGTCGGGCTCGCGCTGGCGCTAGCCCTGAACACCCGCATCCGGGGCCGAGCCACCCTGCGCGGGCTGCTGCTCATCCCCTGGCTGGTGCCCAGCGTCGTCGTGTCGTTCCTCTGGATGTGGATCTTCAACGCCAACTACGGGCTGGCCAACGGCGCGCTGGAGGCGCTCGGGCTGATCGACGCCCCGCAGGCCTGGCTCGCCGGGCCGGGCACCGCGATGACCGCCGTCATCGTCGCCAAGACCTGGGCCAGCTTCCCGTGGATCATGGTGATGCTCCTCGCCGGTCTGCAGACCGTGCCGCTCGAACTGCACGAGGCGGCGGAGACCGACGGCGCCGGCGCGGTGCAGCGGTTCTTCGCCGTCACCCTGCCGCACCTGCGCGGCATCATCGGCATCGTCCTACTGCTGGAACTGATCTGGAACTTCCAGCACTTCGACCTGATCTACGTGATGACCGGCGGCGGCCCGGCCGGCGCCACCGAGACCTTTGCCACCGCCGTCTACGAGACCGCCTTCCAGGGCTTCGACCTCGGCCGCGCCGGCGCACTCGGCCTGCTGTGGATGGTGCTGCTGCTCGGCATGGTCGCGATCTACGTCCGCCGGTCCGAGCGGGAGGGACAGCTATGAGCAAGCGCTCCGCACGGGACACCTGCGGCTCCCGCGCCGCGGCCTGGATCGCCGTCGTCGTCCTCGGCGGGTTCGGGTTGCTGCCCGTCTACTGGATGCTCGCCACCGCGTTCACCCCCGCGCAGCAGACGTTCCGCTACCCGCCGTCGTTCTTCCCCACCGAGCTGACCCTGGACAACTTCGCCCGGCTCGCCGACGAGCCCGCGCTGGCCCGGTACCTGCTCAACAGCCTGGTGGTCTCGGTCATCACCGCCGTGCTGAGCGTCACCGTGTCCGCATACATGGGCTACGCCTTCTCCAAGTTCCGCTTCCGTGGCCGGCGCAGCCTGATGTACTTCGTGCTCTCCTCGCAGATGTTCCCCCAAGCTCTGCTGCTCGTCACCCTCTACGCCCTGTTCAGCGCCTATCACCTGCTCGACACCTACACCGCGCTGGTGCTGTCGTTCACCACCTTCACGCTGCCGCTATGCGTCTGGATGCTCAAAGGCTTCTTCGACACCATCCCCGACACCCTCGTCGAGGCCGCCCGCGTCGACGGCGCGTCCCGGCTGCGCACCATCCACTCGGTCATCCTGCCGCTGTCGGCGCCCGGCCTCATCGCCGCCGGACTCTTCGCCTTCGTCCGCGGCTGGAACGACTTCGTCTTCGCCCTCACCCTCGCCGGCCGCGAGAAGACGACGCTGCCGCCCGGACTGGTCAACGCCTTCCTCGGCGAGGCGACCGCGCAGTGGGCCGAACTCATGGCCGCGTCCCTGATCGCGTCCCTGCCCGTCGTCGTCGCGTTCATCGCACTCCAACGATTCCTTGTCGGCGGGATCACCGCCGGCGCCATCAAGGGATAACCCAACCCGTCCCGGAGGTCCACCAATGAGTAGCAACCTTTCCCGCAGGGACATGTTCCGCCTCGTCGGACTCGGTGCCGGCGCCGTCGGCTTCGGCGGCCTGGCCGCCTGCGCGCCGAGCGCCGACGGCCCCGACAAGGACACCGCCAAATCCGCCACCAACTTCTCGTTCGCGTCCTGGAGCCTGGCCGACAACGCCTCGAAAGCCAAGATCGAAGAGCTGATGAGCGGGTACGGCAGCAAGGCGGGCATCACCGTCAACGGCGTGCCGCTGGCCTACAACAACTACCTCAACCAGCTCACCCTCCAGGTGCGCGGCGGACAGTTCAGCGGGGCCGCGCAGATGGACATTGCCTGGCTCGCCGGCCTCGCCGCCCTCGGCAAGCTACGCGACCTCGGCGACGTCGCCAAGGATGCCGGCTACACCGAGGCCGCCCTCACCTCCGGCCAGGTCGACGGTAAGCAGGTCGGCCTGCCCTGGACGACCGCCGCGATCGGGTTGATCGCCAACCGCGACCTGATGCAGAAGGCCGGCATCACCACCGCGCCCGCCACCATCGCCGACTTCGAGGCCGCGCTGCGGGCCCTGAAGGGCACCGGGGCAATCCCGTACGCCGCCTCCACCAAGGTCGCGCAGCTCAAAGACATCCTCATCTGGATGCAGACCTTCGGCAGCCCGCTGCTCGACGGCGACAAGGTCACTGTCGGCGACGACCCCAGCGTCGAGGCGGTCACCTGGTACAAGAAGCTCTACGACGAGAAGCTGATCGCCCCGGACGTGGAGCGCGTCGACGCCCGCACCCTGTTCGCCCAGGGCAAGACCGCGATGTACGACGACGCCATCGTCGGCCGGGACTTCGTCGTCAAGGGCTCCCCTGACAAGTCCATCGCCGACAAGCTGGACCCGATCGCCCGTCCGGTGAAGAACGCCGGCGACAAGCCCCGGGCCGTGCAGTGGGGCCACGCCGTCGTGGTCGTCGAGGGGGAGGGCGCCAACACCGCCACCGACTTCGCCAAGTGGCTGACCTCCGACGAGCAGACCGTCCTCGGCTACTTCAAGGACCTCTCGCTGCCACCCACCACCACCGCCGCGCTCGCCTCCGAGCAGGTGAAGACCGACCAGTTCACCTCGCAGTTCAGCGAGCGCATCACCGCCACCGCCACCCCGAACCCGTTCTGGAAGTATCCCCAGTATGCGCAGATGGAGACGGCGATCTCCGAGCAGGTCCAGGCCGTGCTGGTGGGCAAGACCAAGCCCGCCGACGCCATGCGCGAAGCCGGCCGGGCGGTGCAGGCCCTCATCAAGTGACCGACACCGCGCGCGACACCGGGCTGGTGGCGGCGATCGCCGAAGCGACCGCCGCCACCACGCCGCGGATCTGGGGCTTCGGCGTCGACGGCACCCTCACTGCCCTCCTCCGGGCCGGCGACGCGCTGCATCGGCCGGACCTGACCCAGCGGGTCGTCGACCTGGTGACCCCGTCGCTGACCGCCCCGCCGGATCCCACCGACCACCTCATCGCCGTGGAGGCGATGCTCGCCCTCGCCGCCCGCCGACCCGGGATCGACGTCGCCGACGTCTGCCGGCGGTGGTTGGCGGCGGTCCGGCACGCCCGGCCCCGGCACCCGGGCGGACCGCGGCTGCACCGGCCGGACCTGCCGCCGTGGCAGTCGACGATCTGGGTCGATTGCATGCACACCGACGGGCCCGGCCTTGCCGCGCTGGGCCACCCCGACGAGGCCGTCGCGTACGCCACCGCGTACGCCGCCGCGCTGCAACTGCCGAACGGGCTGTTCCAGCACGGCTACGACACCGCGGCGCGGCAGGGCAATGGCGTCGCCTGGGGCCGCGGGCAGGCGTGGGCGCTGCTCGGCCTCACCGACACCCTCACCCGGGCGTACGACGGCGGGCTCGCCGAGCGGCTGACCCGGCTGGTCGACGCCCTCGCTGCCCACGAACGCGACGGACAGTGGTCGACCGTGGTCGACGACCTGGACGCGCCGGTCGAGGCGAGCGTCGCCGCGTACCTCGCCTGGACGGTGCCCCACGCGATCGACGCGGGCCTGGTTGATCCCGCCCACCGCGCGATGGCCGACCGGGCCTGGACCGCGACGCTGCGCCGGCTCACCCCCGGCGGCACCCTCGCCGTGTCCGAGGCGACCCCGGTCGGCGCCGCCCCCGACTACCACGACCGCGCCCTTGGCGCCTTTCCCTGGGGGCAGGCCCCGGTGCTGCACGCGGCACTGGACCGCATCGCCCCGGCGCGCCCACCGGCGACGGACCCGACGAGGAGGAGAGCAGATGAAGGTCGTCGACGTCCGCAGCTACGCGGTGCGCGCCAAGCCCGCGGAGACCTACTGGGGTGCCCGGGCGTGGAGCGCCGACCACGGCAGCGCGCTGGTGGACTACCCGCCGATGGAACGCCGCCGCTACGTCTACAGCGACACCATCGACGCCGTGCTGGTCCGCGTCGAGACCGCCGACGGCGTCGTCGGCTGGGGCGAGGCGAAGGCCCCGGTCGGCGCCCGCGCCACCGCCGCCATTCTCGACGACCTGATCGCGCCGCTCGCGGTCGGCTCCCGGCTCGACGAGATCGCCCGCACCTGGGACCGCGTCTACACCGGCATGCGGGTCCGCGGCCACGACAGCGGCTTCTGGCTGGAGGCCCTCGCCGGTCTCGACATCGCCCTCTGGGACGCCTGGGCCCGCACCCTCGACCAACCGCTGCACGCCCTGCTCGGCGGCCGGTACCGGGACACCCTGCGGCTCTACGCCTCCGGCGTGCCCGCCGCGCCCGCCGGCTCCGGTGCCGAGGGCCAGCGGGCGGTGCGCCGGGAGGCCGAACGGCTGCGTGACCTCGGCTACGACGCGGTCAAGGTGGCCATCGGTGCTCGCCCCGAGGACGACATCGCCTCCGTGCAGACCGTCCGCGAGGTCTTCGGCGACCAGGCGTCCGTCTACGCCGACGCCGCCGGCCAGTACGAGGTGCCACAGGCACTGCGGGTCGGCCGGGCCCTCCAGGAGGCCGGCATCGGGTTCTTCGAGATGCCGCTGCCTCCCGAGGACCTCGACGGGTACGCCACCCTCGCCGCGCGGTTGGACATCCCGCTCGCGCTCGACTCGCTGGCCACCCGGCACCGGGCGCTGGAGTTTCTCCGCGCCGGCGCACTACGGGTGCTTCAGCCCGACGTGTGCCGGGCCGGTGGCATCACCGAGACCATGCGTATCGCGGCGCTCGCCGACGCGTTCGGCGCGCAGGCCACCCCGCACGTGAGCATCGGCTCGGCCGTGCACTGGTACGCCAGCGTGCAGTGCGCCACGGCGATGCCCAACTTCGCGGTGCTCGAACACTGGATCGGCACCAACCCGCTCACCGCCGTCGCGCCGGACGCGGTCGCGCGCTGCGCGGGCGCTGCGAGGTGCCGCGCGGAGCAGGCCTCGGCATAACGGTCGACGAAGAAGTGGTGCGGACGCTGACCGGTGACTGACGCGACCGTTCAAGTGTTCCGCCGTACGCCAATGGCGTGTCACCCGCGCGTCGCGCTGTGCCCGTTCCAGCGCGGCGGTAGGACCGTCTTGACCCACGACCACAGCCCAGCGCGCCGGCACCTTCGTGAGCCACCTGGCCATGCTCGAAACCCTGCCCGCGGTGGCCAGGTGGTCGGACGCTCGGTCGCAGGGGCGCATCCGACGACCGCGGCAGCCGTGCCGGCGATCAGCACGCCGCTGGCATTTGCACACTGATCACGAGTGCTGCGTTCCTTGTTCGTCCGCGACCTGAATGATCGTCTTGCCGGGCGTGCGGCGGTGGCGGGCGAACGCGGAGGCCGTTTCGGAAAGCGGTCGCACGGCGCCGACGATGAGGTTGAGCCGTCCGGTCCGGAGGCGCTGGGCGAGGTCGGTCAGCCGGGCGCGATCAGGTTCGACGACGAAGAAGACGGCTCGCCCGTCCTTGGGCTGCACGGTAGGTGGCATGGCGATGGTGACGAGGGTGCCGCCCGGGCGTACCAGTTCGGTCGATCGCTCGAGGATGTCGCCGCCGATGACGTCGAACACCACGTCCACCTCGCCGACGTGCTGCAAATCGTCGGCGTCCAGGTCGAGGAAGGTCTGCGCGCCGAGGCCGAGCGCGACATCACGGTCGTCGGCTCGGCCGGTGCCGATCACGCGGGCGCCCACCTCCCGCGCGAGTTGAACGGCGATCGAGCCGACGCCGCCCGCGGCGCCGTGAATGAGGACGGTCTGGCCGGTCGTGAGGTGGGCGTGGTCGAACAGTCCCTGCCACGCGGTCAGTCCGGAAATGGGCAGCGCGGCGGCCACGGTGTGGTCGATGTCGGCCGCGAGGGGGGCGAGGTTGCGAGCCTCCACCGCGGTGTATTCGGCCAGGGATCCGTTGCGGGTCCAGTCGGTCAGTCCGAACACCCGCTGGCCCACGGTGAGGCCGGTGGTTCCGTAGCCGAGCTCGACCACAACTCCGGACAGCTCGTGCCCGGGGATGCTGGGTGTCCGGTCGCGACCGGCGCGATCGGACCACGTTCCCGGCCAGTCGAGCTCTCCGGGGGTGAAGCCTGCGGCGTGCACGCGCACGATGACGTCGTTTTCCGCAGCGTGGGGGTAAGGCATGTCGGTCAGGGTGAGCCCGCTGACACCCGCGTCACGGTCTCGCACGGTGATCGCTCGCATGCTCGAATCCTTTCCAAGAAAGTTCGTCGGTATGGGGTGGTTGTGGGGGCTCAGCACGGGGTCCGCTCGTGGCGCGGGTAGTGCCGGCCCCGGCCGCGGAGGTCGCGGATCGCCCGTCGTCGGTGCGCTGGTGAGCCTGGGCGCGTCCGGCGTGAACCGCGGCGATCACGGACAGCACAGCCGCGGATCGCCGTGCTCGCCGCCGTCACGACGAGGGCGGCGACCAGCACCGGACGGCGACCCAGGTGATCGCTGAGCGACCCGACCGTCAGCAAGGCGCCGAGCAGACCGGCGATGTACACGGCGAAGATCACCGTCAGCATCGTCACCGAGAAGCCCCAGCGCTCCCGGTACAGCGGGTAGATCGGGGACGGCGCGCTCGCGGTCGCCATCATCAGCACGTTGGCGCAGACGAGCAGGACGAACGAAGCACGACGTCCGAGACGACGCCGGTTGTCGAAGTGGCCCACACCGTTCATCGCGTGGCCTCGTGAAATGTCCAATCAGCTCGGCCAGGGCGAACCGACGATGCGCTCGACCGTCGTCACGCGCTGGAAGCCGGGGATGAAGTGTTCGAGCACGTCGGAGTTCACGGTGCCGTTCGTGGTTTCGGGGCGGTTCTTCAGCCCGTCGACGTAGGCTCGCAGAAACTCGTTCTTAAAGTCCCCTCGTGGATGGACGGCGAGGATTTCGCCCAGCTGATCGTGTTCCAGTCCGTCCAGGCCGAAGCCGAGCACGTCGGTCAAGACACCGAGGTACGTGGTCGCGATTTCCGGGGCCATCCGGTCGGGGATGCCCGGCGTGGTGTGCAGCGCGACCGCCGTCCAAACGGTCTCGGCGGCGGCGTCGAGAAACCCCGGTCCAGGAGGAACTTGCGCGCGTGGTCGGCGCCATCGACTTCGAAGCGCTGCTCGACGTCGGAAAACGGAGTCAGGAGGCCGGTGTCGTGGAACATGGCCGCCAGATAGAGCAGCTCCGGGTCCGGTTTCACGCCAAGCTTGTGAGCGTGAATCAGGCTGAAGAAGAAGACCCGTCGGGAGTGGTGGTAGATGAGGGGGCTGGTCGTCTCCTGGATGCGCCTGGTCGCTTCGGCGACCGCCGCTGTCTCAGGAATCTCCAGCCCCGCGATGACCTCTCGCATGATCTCTGACCTTCCGGGAAATGTGCGCGGACCGTGTTTCCGACCTCCATGCTGCCCACCGATCGTCCTACGGCGCCGCCTTCGTCCGGCCAGGAATCACTTATATCCGGACAGGGCGAAATCGCAGTCGTGTGCTCCACCACGCGCGGCACCACGTCCCGCAGCCGGGTCCAGCGCCTGGCCTGCGACTTCGCGTCGTCGGTCACGGCCCGTTCCACGCGACGCCTGGTGTCGGGTTCATCGCGTGAGTCAACCGGGCATCGGTTGCGGCACGAGGATTTCGTAGACCAGCCTTAGCAACGGCTCCGGCGTTTCTTGAACAAACCCGCTGTGCACGTAATCAGCCGAAGATCACGGAGAGTTCGTTTACATGCAATAGTCGTAACGTGAGCAACCCCGCCCACGAGGATCCCCGTCATCTCCGGTAATGGCGTGCTACCAATAAACGGTGTCCATGCCTCCTGTTTCGCCGACCCAACGGCGGTCAGTGCCGCCGGAGTCCGGCCGCTCACCGCGGGGATCCGGCTCTGAAGAGACCGGAGTGGTGAACGCTGGCCCCCATCGCGTCGCGATCTTCGTCTACGACGGAGTGACGTTGCTGGACGTCGCCGGTCCCGCGGAGGTGTTCAAGGAGGCGAACCGGTTCGGTGCCGACTACCGGATCGTGCTGCTGTCGCCGACCGGTGCGGACGTTACGTCGAACCTCGGGGTTCGGATCGCGGTAGACGGCGCCGTCTCCTCGGAGCCTGCTTTCGACACGTTACTGGTGGCCGGGTCCGACCGCTATCCGCGCGCCCGTGTCCCCGCCGACCTGGCGGACGCCGCACGGATACCGGCGGCTGTGGCCGGCCGGGTCGCGTCGATCTGCACCGGAGCGTTCGTCCTCGCCGCTGCCGGCGTCCTCGACGGCAAGCGCGCGACCACGCACTGGCAGGTCGCGCACGAGCTTGCCGCCCGGTATCCGACGTGCCGCGTCGAGCCCGACGCGATCTACGTTCGCGATGGCACCACGTACACGTCGGCAGGGGTGACGGCCGGTATCGATCTGGCGCTCGCTCTCGTCGAAGAGGACCACGGGCCCGACCTGGCGCGCGACGTCGCACGCGCCTTGGTGGTGTACATGCAGCGTGCGGGCGGCCAGTCCCAGTTCTCGGCACCGCTGCAAGGACCGCCGCCCCGGTCGCCGGCTCTCCGCAAAATCACCGACTTGGTGACGGCGAACCCCCGCGGGGACCACTCGCTCGGTGAACTCGCGAAACACCTCAACGTGAGCACCCGGCACCTCACCCGGCTTTTCCACGACGAGCTGTCCACGACACCGGCCCGCTACGTGGAAAACATCCGATTCGACATGGCCAGGGCACTGCTCGACCAAGGACACACCGCGACGCAGGCCGCGACCCTTGCCGGGTTCCCCAGCTACGAAAGCATGCGACGGGTTTTCGCCAGGAAGCTGTCGATCAGCCCCGCCGCCTACCAACGCCGGTTCAGCACGGCCCGCCGCGCCAACGCGGGTTAGTACTCCAGTTGCAGTTGAGGGAGCTGGTGTCTTCGCTGGTAGTGGCAGGTCTGGGCGCGGTATTGGCGGCTCCGCCGAAGCCGTTTGCTGATCCCGCCATCTGCGACTCGGATCCCGTCCGCAACGTCATGACCAGCGCTTCCTGCGTGGTGACACACCTCTTCGGCGGACCCCAAGGCGTCACGGTTCGTGGGTGTCCTTCGCAGCGGAGGTGTCCTCATCTGCCGATGTGCGTGCACCGAACGGCTCGCGGCTGCGGGACCGGGCCGCGCAGTTGAACACGCGGGCGCCCGACGCGGTGCGCCGCGGGTGGGCGACGATGCATCAGGGGCTGATCGCGGACAACCTGCCCGGCCGGCGGGACCTCGCCCCGCCCCGCTACGAGGCGGCGCTGCGGGCCGATGAGGGCACCGATCCGCGGCTGGAGCGGGAGGCGCTGCGGCACCTCGGCGATCACGACCGGGACAACGGGGACTGGGACGCGGCGTACGCCCGGTGGGCCCGCGCGACCGAGCTGAGCAGCCGCGCCAGCCTGGTCCCGGGCTTGGTCACCCAGCAGTTGCTGCTCGCCGTGCTGGCCCGCGACACCGGGGACGAGGCCGGGACGCGGATGCTGGCCCGCGAGATCGCCCGCAGCGCCGGGGTGATCGGCGCCACCGCCCATACACGCAGGCCACCGCCCTCAACGGCGAACGGATCGCCTGACCGGCGCGGGTCAGGAAGGCCGCAGCCCGGCGAAGAGTGCGTCGAGGACCCGGTCCACATACTCGTGGGTCAGCGGTTCCTGAGTGATCAGCAGCTGGAAGTACAGCGGCCCAGACAGGATCGCCATCGCCAGTTCCAGGTCGAAGTCGGGTGCCACCTGACCCTGGTCGCGGGCCGCCTTGAGCCGGGCGACGGTCTTGTCCGCCTGCGGGGCGATGAAGCGCTCGTTCAGCGTGACGGCGACCTGGCGATCATGCTGGGCCTCGCCGACCAAGGCCTGGAACAGCGGGCCGAAGGGCGGCCCACCGAGCAGGTCCACGGCCGCGTAGATCTGCGCCCGCAGGTCGGCGGCGATGTCGCCGGTGTCGGGATAGTCCAGGCCGGACTCGTTCAGCGACAGCAGCGAGTCGAGCAGCAAGGCACCCTTGGATGACCAGCGGCGGTAGATCGTGTGCTTCCCGACGCCGGCGCGGGCCGCGACCGCTTCGATGCTCAGCCTGGCGTAGCCGATCTCCCGGCCCAGCTCCAGCGTGGTCAGCATGATGGCATCGGTTCGCTCGGCGCCACGGCGGCGGGGTGCGTCGGTCATTCCGACACCTTAACGGTACGGCACGTGCCGTACTTGACTCGGAGAGGTCTCCCCGGCATGATCTTATCGGCACGGTCCGTGCCGTTCCGATGAGGAGAGACTGCGATGCCCGTTCCCGCCGACCCCACCGTGCTGCACCCGATGCCCGACCGACCGCGGGTGGTACTGCTGAAACCACTGATCACCTCGCCACTGATCGAGGCCGGGGAGTTCTCCTACTACGACGACCCGGATGATCCGACCGCGTTCGAGACCCGAAACGTGCTCTACCACTACGGGCCCGAGAAGCTCGTGATCGGGACGTTCTGTGCCCTGGGCGAAGGCGTGCGGTTCATCATGAACGGGGCCAACCACCGCATCAACGGCCCCTCGACGTTCCCCTTCCCGATCATGGGTGGTTCCTGGGCCGAGCACTTCGACCTCATCACCGGCCTGCCGGGACGAGGCGACACCGTGGTGGGCAACGACGCCTGGCTGGGCTACCGAGCCATGGTGATGCCGGGCGTCCGCATCGGCCACGGAGCAATCATCGCGTCCGGCGCCGTCGTGGTCGACGACGTCCCCGACTACGGCATCGTCGGCGGCAACCCGGCCCGGCTGCTGCGCCGCCGCTACAGCGACGCTGACATCGACCGGCTCCTCACCGTGGCCTGGTGGGACTGGCCGCTCGAGCGCATCACCGAGCACGTCCGCACGATCATGTCCGGCAGCATCGACGACCTGGAGAGGTGCGCATGAAGCATACCGATGTGATCATTGTGGGTGCCGGCCCGACCGGTCTCCTGCTGGCCGCCGAACTGCGCCTTGCCGGTGTCCGGCCGCTGGTGCTGGAACGGCAGCCACGGCGCCGGGACACCCCGAAGGCCGGCGGTCTCGGCGGGCAGATCCTGGAGTTGCTGCGCTACCGAGGCCTGCTGGACCGCTTCGAGGCAGCCTGCACCGGCCCGGTCCCGCCTCCCCGCTTCCCGTTTGGCGGGGTACATCTTGACTTCACCCGGCTGGCCGATCCGCCGCTGCACGCCCTGCCGCTCCCGCAACAGCAACTCGAGGGGCTGCTCGACGAGCACGCCGGTGAGCTCGGAGCCGACATCCGCCGCGGGCACCAGGTGATCGGGTTGAGCCAGGACGATGCCGCGGTGACCGTGGACGTACGGGGGCCGGACGGTCCGTACCAGGTGACCGCGTCCTACCTGGTGGGGTGCGACGGCGCGCGCAGCCGGGTTCGTGACTGGGCCGGCATCTCGTTCCCCGGCGTCACCTATCCGGAGGTCAACCGGCTGGCCCAGGTCACCCTGCCCGACACGGTGAGCGTGCTCGGCAATGGCGACCTCGACGTGCCCGGCTCCGGCACGATCCGGGCGGGGTTCACCCGTACGGAAAACGGTCTCTTCGGGGTTGGCTCCTCGCCCGGATCCCCGGACGTCTCCCTTTACACGATCGAGGACGAGAGCACCGAGTACGACGACGACCTCCCGATGACCGTGTCCGAACTGCAGGACAGCGTCCACCGCGTGCTCGGGGTGCGGCTGCCGGTGGGCGAGGCGACACGGCTGTCCCGGTTCACCTTCAAGGCCCGGCAGGCCGACAGCTACCGGCACGGGCGGATCCTGTTGGCCGGTGACGCGGCCCACCTGTTTCCCGCCACCGGGGTGGCGCTCAACGCCGGCCTGCTCGACGCCGTCAACCTGGCCTGGAAGCTGGCCGCCGACCTGCACGGCGGGGCACCGGCCGGCCTGCTGGACACCTACCACGGCGAACGCCACCTCGCCGGCGCCCGCACGATGCTGCACACCCGGGCTCAGGTGGCGCTGCGGCGCGGGCACGACGCGGCCGCCGAAGCGCTGCGGGAGCTCTTCCAGGAACTGCTCGCCGACGAGCAGCCGTTGCGCCGGATGGGTGCGCTCGTCGCCGGTGCCGACATCCGTTACCCGATGCCCGGCACGGGTCACCACGCGCTGGCCGGTGCCTTCGCCCCCGACCTCATCCTGCACACCGACCAGGGCCTGACCAGCGTCGCGGAGCTGATGCGCCCGGCCCGGCCGATCCTGCTCGACCTCGCCGACCGACCGGAGCTCAGGCAAGCGGCCCGGGACTGGGGGCAGCGCGTCGACATCCACACCGCCAAAACCGATCAGCGCCCGGCCGACGCCCTGCTGATCCGTCCGGACGCGCACATCGCCTGGGCTGGGGACGGCGCGCCCGGGCTGCGCGAAGCGCTCTCCAGCTGGTTCGGCACCCCGAAGCCCTGAAGCGCCGGTTTGCGGGCCTCGATCAGGAAGCGGCGGGAGTGGCGACGAACGGGCCGCCCGCCACGATCTGCTCGTGCAGGGCGCAACCGGTCCCGGCAGGCCGGCACGTGAACCCTGGGACCGTCCAGATCACCTTACGAAGAAAGACGATCACGGCGGCGACGTCGAAGAACTCCATCCGCAGCTCGGGCTGCCGTCATGACCTTCGATGACGGGCTCGCTCGTGAGGATGACGTCAGAAAATCGGGATGCACGCCAAGCGGAAGCCGGCCTTGTAGGGTCGATCGCGCTGACGCAAGGACGTCGATTGTCAAGAGAGGGCGCATGACGAGCAGACTGCTGCAGGTGACGGTTGACTGTCGGAACCCGCACCGGCTGGCCAGGTTCTGGGCTGCCGTTTTGGACTACCGGGTAATCGAGGATAAGGGCGACCAGGTCGAGATCGCCTCGTGGGAGCCGACCGTGGAGGCGGTGCGCCGGGAGCCGATGCCCTCGACTGTCATGTTCATCAGGGTCCCGGAGGACAAGGTCACGAAGAATCGGCTCCATCTTGACGTCATGCCGATCGACGTGAGCCAGGACGAGGAGGTCGAGCGGCTGATCGGTCTCGGCGCCGGGCGAGTCGACATCGGTCAGGGCAGGCAGAGTTGGGTGGTGCTGGCCGATCCGGAAGGCAACGAGTTCTGCGTTCTGCGTAGCATCGCGCCGTAGCAGACAGCCGTCCCGCCGATCGGCGGCCACGTCACGCGACGTCTCCACGAGCAGTTTGAGAGCTACCTCGTGGCCCGCGTGCAGCCACATCGTGGCAGCTCGGAGTTCGCGGATAACACATTCCAGCCAGGGCTCGCCGAGCGCAGATTGGGTGCGCGCCCATGCCGCGAGTCGCGCGGCTTGGGCGTCCCGCGTGGCGTTCTGGCACGGACCGCCGGTCACCTCGCGCTGGCGGGCTGGTCGAGATAGCCGACGTCCGTTGAGCCGGGCGTGGCATGGACGTGTTAGCCCCAGTGCCGCGGGACCTGGACGATCTTTGTGGCGCCGGCCGAGTTGGCGGTGTGGACGTAGACGACGCCGATGTCGAGCGGGCGGCCCTCGAACGCTGCTCGTTCCAGCAGCTCCACGACCGGCCAGATCGTGTCGTCCCCGCTCAGGTCATGGTCCAGCCACAACTCGTCCAGTCGCTGGCCTCGGTACCGGTTGAGGAGTTGGACCCCGGCCGCGCTGGTACGGGCCACTTCCGCCTTGCGGCCGTCCACGAAAGACCGAAAATCGTCAACCAGAAATGACCCTGACCTCGCTGGCATCCATCCCGGATGATGCCTGACGTCGCCGTGCTCCGGCATCCGGATCTGCCGCGATCCGCGCTCAGCTGATGATCGCGGTTGCGTCGGTCGCCGTTAGAAACCTGCGGTGGTCTCGGGGCATCACCCCGGCGCGCTGTGATCCGTACCGACAAAGGCAGCACCCATAAGCCTGCTCCTGCCTGCCCTTGGGCGGCAGTTCACTCCTTATCTGATATCTGACCCGGCGGCGTGACCCGGCAGATGCGCCGGTACGGGGCTTCGCGGTAGAACCGGAACGTGACACTCAACTTCTGTCGGGAACTGTCGGCCGCCGACTGGATCGCCCACAGCGACCTGCCGTGGCAGCAGCTTGTGGGCCTCGGCCCTCGGGCTTCGACGCCTACGCGCGGCTTCGGTTCCTGCCCGATCCGACACGTCCCGGCCAAAGCGAGAACGACGTCGACGCGGACTGGCTCACCGACCAGCTGCCCACCCTTTTCGAGGTGCTGGCCACCCACACCACGACCCCGGAAGACTGCTACTTCTGCGTCTGGGAAGGCTTCGGCGACGCCGACGACGCAGCCGACGACGACGCCGTGTACATCGATGAAGAGAACACCGGCGCGCCGCTCGAGCGGTCCGGCAGCCGGCCGGGACTGGCGCCCACACCCGCTGCCCCGCCCTCGATGTCGCGTGCACCCAAGGTTGTGGTGCCCCACCGTGCGTACTGGTTGTTTCGAGGGCCGTTAGCCGACGTCGGCACATGGGACACCGCTGCGGGGTGGCCGGGCCAGCGTCGTCTCAGCAACGCCGAGCCGGCGTTCGCCTGGCCCGCAGATCACGCCTGGTGCGTGGCCAAGGACGTCGATCCGCACTGGGCCGGGATCGGCGGGACCCGGGCGCTGATCACCCAACTCACCACCGACCTGCGCCTCGATGTGGTTCCCACGGACCCCACCCAGGACCAGCCGCTCTACCGATAAGCAGCCCGTGCCCAGTTGACGAGTACTTTGCGGACCGCTGACAGGGCCTGCCGCGCTCAGGTCGGAACGCGCCGGATCTGCCGCAGCCGTGCGCGCCGGTTGATCATCGGCCACGGCTGCCGAGGGCGCGCCCGCGGCAAGACTCGATAATGACGACGTGAGTTCGATCATCAAGTTCTTCGTTGCGCGCGACAACACGATCGCGCGGGGTGTTGTCGGGAACGGGCCCGGTGAGGATTTCGAGTCGGCGACTTACGGCAACTTCGACGTCTGGTCGACGCTCGAGGAGTGGGAGAGCCTTCTGACGGACCGGGCCCTTGAACAACTCATCGCTGCGGGAGGCCCGGACGTGGTCGCCGGCAACGACAGCCCTCTGGTCCTGCTCATCTCTCGCGAGCTCACGGAGGCGTTGGCTGATGCTGGGGCCGAGGACCTTGACGGAATGGCAGAGCGATGGAGCGGGCTGCGGGCCGAGGAGGGTGAAGCCATCGACGACGAGCTTGCCCATGAGCTCATCAGAGAGGTGGCGGCGCTGGCGGCCAACGCAGTGGCGAGCAGGAACTCCCTCTACTGCTGGGTCTGCTGAAGCGGCACGCACATCTGCCGCCGAGCGAACGCGCTGGCTAGGCGTCCTCCTCGTCAAACGGCTCGTCACTCCACCGCCACCACGCCTCGTTGCCATCGATGTGGAGAAGGAACTCTGGAACCTCCTGGCCCTCCGGGTACCGAAGCGTCACGGCGTTTCGGACTGCCTCGTACGCGCGCTCCCAGGACTCGACATCCTCATCGATACCATCGAGCAGCCGCAGTTCCTCGGCGAAGAGCGGCCGGACCTCCGCGAGCCCCTCCCGCGGGTCGACACGAGCGTCCAGCCACGGGAAGTCGCCACCGGTCACCACGAGATCAGCAAGTACCCCGCCGTCGTCGCGCCGGTGCAGCGTCCAAGCGCCGCCGTGATGATCGCTCACGATGACGACATTAGCGACTGCAGGGGATTCCCTGCCGACCCGTACCCGGCTTCGGCTTCGCCACTGGTCGCACCTCGGCCATGGTCAGATGCACGCTTCTGCCGCCGACCGTGCGCTATGCAGCGTCACGGCAAGCGGATGGAGCCGGCGTCCGGTCGTGCCGAGTTGAGGATGTTCCGGTCCTACTGGCCTGGCGGCGGATGGCCGACCGCTCCGGGGTGGACGAGGGCGTGCTCGTAGGCGTAGACGACGACTTGCACCCGGTCGCGCAGGCCGAGCTTGGCGAGGATGTGCGCGACATGCGTCTTGACCGTGCCGTCGCCGATGAACAGACCAGCGGCGATCTCGTGGTTGGACAGACCGCGTGCTACTTGGCGCAACACGTCGAGCTCGCGATCGGTGAGGGCGTCCAGCTCCGCTGGCCGAGAGGCATGCGGCGGTGGGCCGGCGAGGAAGCGTTCGATGAGGCGGCGGGTGGTCTCCGGCCCTAGGAGCGCGTCCCCGGCGGCGACGACGCGTACGGCGTCGACGATGCGCTCCGGTGGATCGGTCTTGAGGAGGAATCCCGCCGCGCCGGCGCGCAGTGCCTCGTACACGTACTGGTCGATGCCGTACGTAGTGAGCACGAGCACTCGGCTACGGGCTGTTGCTCGCGCGAGTCGGCGAGTCGCCTCGATGCCGTCGAGCACGGGCATGCGGATGTCCATCAGTACGACATCGGGTTCCAGCGTTTTCGCGAGGGTCACCGCCTCGGCGCCGTCGGCTGCCTCGCCGACGACTTCCAGATCCGCTCGGGACTCCAAGATGGTGCGCAGGCCTGCGCGTACGACGGCCTGGTCGTCGGCGAGGAGGAGGCGAATCATGACTCGGTGGGGAAGGAGGCGCGGACCTTCCAGCCGCCGCGGGGATCGCGCCCGGCCTCGAACCGGCCGCCGAACACGGCGACCCGCTCGCCTAGCCCGATCAGGCCCCGGCGGCCGCCGGGGCCCTGCCCAGTGCCCGCGCCGTCGTCGGAGACCTCCACCTCGATGCCGTCGGCGCGGTAGCGCAGGACCACGCGCACATCGGCGCGGCCGGCGTGCTTGAGCGCGTTGGTGAGCCCTTCTTGGACCACGCGGTACGCGTTGAGCTCGACGCTCGCAGGTAGGTCACGCTCCTTCCCCTCGGTCTGCACATGCACGGCGAGCCCTGCTGACCTGGTCGTGGCGACCAGCCGCTCGATATCGCCCAGGGTCGGCTGCGGGTCACGTCCTGGCCCCGGCTCGTCGCGGATCAGTCCGACGAGGGTGCCCATTTCCGTGATCGCTTCCTGCCCCGGCGGCGCGGATCAGCCGGAGAGCCTCGCGAGCCTTGTCGGGATCGCGGTCGAGGACCTGCTCAGCCGCGCCGGCGTGGAGCACGACAACACCGAGGCTGTGGCTGATGACGTCGTGCAGCTCGCGCGCGATGCGGCGCCGCTCCTCGCTGGCGGCGGCCTCGGCCAGCGCCTGCTGGTCCTGTTTCAGCACGTCGGCGCGGTGCTCGGCGGCCCGTGCCTGCCCGCGTAGACGCCGTGCGGTCAGGCCCACGGCGAGCGGCAGGGACAGCGCGACGCAGGTCCACAGCAAGTCGGGCACCGCCTCCGCGGCGGGCTGCTCGAGCCCCGTCGTCGCGGCGAACCCCGCGAGCACGGCCACCGCGAATGGGAGGTTGCGGCCGTAGGCGCCCACTGAGTACGCGGCCACGAGGCCGATGAGCACGCTGGCGCCCGCCTCGTAGTGGCCGAATGCCACGTAGACGACCGCGAGGGCGCCGAGGGCACCGGCGAAGGAGACGAGCGGACTGATCCGCCGTACCGTCAGGAAACAGGCGGACGTCACCGCTAGCCCGGCTGACGCCCAGCGAGGCTCTGGCCAGTCCGAGGTGGGAAATGCGTCGAGCCCGGCGTAGCCGGCCAGCGAAAGCGCCAGCAGGATGTCGAGCAACGGCGACCCCGCCACGCGCCGCACAACCGAGCCGAGCCGCCGGGCCTGCATGAGCGAACAGTAGTCCCGACTCCGCCGCGGGCGCGTCTGCCGTGAGACAGATCCGGCCTCACCCGCGCGGCCGGGCAGCCTCTGACCGCGTGCAGACGACAAGGACGTCCCCGCGTCCCTACCGTCGGCACTGGTGGCCGAGCGGGTCGCCGGGACCAAACTAAGGGAGCACGATGATGGACCGATTCACACGCGCGGGCACCGTCGCCGCGATCATGGGAGGACTGCTGCTCGCGGTCGGGTCCTTCCTCCGGCTCCTGCCGCCGCACTACGAGCACTTCTCCGACGAGGCCGTCACCAGCGCGTTCGCCGTGTCATCAGCACTCCGCTTCGCCGGGGCCATCCTCATGACGTGGGGGCTGGTCGGGCTTTACCTGCGCCAGGCCGACCGAGCGGGCCGGCTCGGACTCGTTGCCGTCATCGCGTGCCTGGCCAACATGACCCTCCAGGGCGGATGGATATTCGCCGACCTCTTCGTCGCACCGACCTTCGCCGAGAGCGCGCCGCAGATCCTCAACGCCGATTCACCCGGCCGCCTGGCGGCGGCCGGCATGGCCGCGTGGCTGGCCAACACGTCCTTCGCCTGCTGGGCGTCGCGAGCCTGCGCGCCCGAGTGCTGCCGAAGGCCTGCGGTGTCGCACTGGTCGTCGTCGGTGCGGTCACACTGGTTCCGCTGCCCGTCGACGGGCCCGCCTACGAAGTCATCATCGGAATCGCCTTCGCCTTCGCCTTCGCCGGCGTTCGCGCATTCGGGCTGCGGGCGCCTGTACCGCTGGCCACGGCCCAGCCCGCAGCCTGACGACCACCACACCCCGCCGCCAGCCGCAAAGCCGGCGGCGGGCTGCACGGTCAGGCCCGTTGAAATAGTCCCGCCATGCCGGCGGCTCGTCGACAGCCGGGAAGGAATAGCCGCAGCGGGTCAGTCAACTCCGACCAGGGCGGCTTCGCTACCCAACCCGACCAGGTGCGATCTGCCGGTGCCTGAGTCGTCCGTCAAGCACAGCGGCAGGCCCTTGCGCACCCAGTGCTGCCGTACGACCGGAACAGGTCACAGCTTGGACCGAAGCGATCCGTCGTGTCCAGCCAGCCGTGGGCATGCACGCCCGAGATCCTCACGCAGGCGCCCACCAGACGGTCCGCGGCAACATCCGCTATTGCCGCCGAGCGGTCGCTACCACGACCGGATCTGCCGATGAGCGCGCACCCCTGGCTTCCGGAGCGACGTCACGTGACGAGCACGGCGGTGAGCATCGAGAGATACGACTCATGGGCGAGACGCAGGCTGTCAAGGTCGGACGTCTCGAACCACGCCACAGCGTCGTGCTCGTCCGGCGCGGCGTTGACGGGTGTTCCGGTCCACCTGTCGACCAACCAGATCTGCATGTCGAACGTCGCGGTCCGGATCTCATGCATCGGCGGGCTGGACGGCTCCGATGCCGTGATTCCCAACTCCTCCCGAAGCTCGCGGACAAGGCTCTCTTTCGGATCCTCCCCCTCCTCAACATGACCGCCCGGCAGGTCCCACACGTCGGGATACCAACGGCGTCCGGCGCTTCGATGACACAGCAACACCCGATCGCCGTCGCGAAGAACGGCCGGCACAATCCGGACCGGACCGGAGTCGTCAGCGGAGATCGTCATCGGCACATTCTGACCCATGCGGATCTGCCGCAGGTCGCGCGTCGGGCATCCGGTCGTGCCGAATGAGGACGTGTTCTTCTCCGGCTCTCAGGGGGGCCGCGCCAGGAGCATGCCGTACTTTCGCGCGCGCACTGATCGGCAGCGGCGCGGCCTCTGGATGCCAGAAGTAGGTGACACAGCCGGATCGCCGAGCGCTGGGTGAGTCGCAGGCTAATGCTGGGGGTCAGGTCAGGGGTCATACCGGGGTCGTCCCCGACGCGGCGCTCCGTCTGGCATTCCTAGGCTCTCCGGTTAGGTCGCCATGCGTCACCAACCCACGGAGTTGAGCATGCGGAAGATCGCAACAGTCGCAGGTTTCGTACTCGGTTTCTATCTCGTCGGGCGGGCGCTCGTTGAACCGTTCGTGATCGATATGACAGATCCGAGCACCTATCGCCACGACTGGGGTGGCCCCAGCCTGTTCGGCGTGCTCGCCGTCCACTGTGGCCTGGGCTTAATTGCGGCCGCCGCCATGACGAGGATCCTGATCCGCCGCCGCGCCAGAACTCATCCTGCCCGGTGAACGCCGGTTCCGTCTCCAAGCGGCTTGCCAATGTCCTCACATGCCGCTGATCGCGTGGTCGTGGCGATGAGCGTGCATTGGCCGAGGCGAGCGTGCGCGTCTGCTTGTTCGGATGAGGCCAGCTGCTACACGAGGCGCGGCTTGATATCGATCCACTCGCGCAGCTGATCGGCGAGGTGCGTATCCAGGACTTCGTCCAGGTGCCCCTGGGCTGCGCTGACCAGATTCCTCGCCTGCCGGGAGTGACGCATCTGCGTACGGTCAAGACCGCCCAGGTGTCGCCGGTCAACGAGCACAGCCACCTCGTTCAGACCGACCGGGATAGCGTCCAGGCAGGCCCTGACGATGTCGTCAGCCGACGGCAGCACCGCCAACGCGACCCCCTTGCGCCGCATGTCCGCCACGAAGTACGCCAGCTTCTCCGCACTATCGGCGTCGCTGAACACAGCCCAGGCCCGTCCCTGCCGCAGCAGCCAGAGCTTCAGCTCCGCCCAGTCCGCCCGCCGGTCCGACTGGTCTCCCAGGTGCTGATCGATGACCAGCAGCAGGTACAGCCACCAGTTGGCTCGCTCGTGCGGTGCCGGCTGGCGGCGGTCCAGCCACTGCCGGCGCTGGTGCTCGTCGAGCTGGAGCAGGTGGACCAACCCGTCCTTGACGGCCCGGCGCTGCCCGCCGAGTCTGCCGGCGGCCACAAGCTCGGGCGGATGGGGTGCGCTGATCGACCAGACGTCACCGGCATCGATCATCTCCTGATACCCGGTGGTGGCGACGAGGAGGGATATCCGCGACTCGGCAAGCCAGTACCGCCGATAGTTTGCATCGGCCTGGTCGGTGATCTCCTGCAGGTGGTAGCCGAGGCGGTTCAATTCGGCGTTCAACTGCGTGAACCGCAGCTGCCGGCCGAACGGCCCGTACCGATGCACGAGTGCCTCCGTGACCGTGATGCTCGCCAGGCGATGCGCCTGCACGGTGAAGCCGGTCGCCTGCCAGGAGTCGGCTCCGGGACGCCGCGCCCAGGAGAACTCCACCAAGCCGTAGTCACGCCGCATCACGGCGCGGTTTCGGTCCTCTGCGAAGTCGCCACCCAGCGTGCGGGCTACTTCGTCCGGTGAGTCCGTCAGGCCCACGCCCAGCACGGCGCCGCTGACCACCACGTCGACGAAGAAGTCAAGATCGGGCACCCGGCAAGCGTGGCGGAGTACCGGGCACAGCACAATCAGCGGCCGGCCTCCCCGCGATCGATCTCCTGGATCATCCCCGTACCGGGCATCCGCACATGCCGCATTGCGGGCGTGCAAACCGTCGGGCAGCATGCGTTAGCGCCTTTGCAGTACAACCACGGGGATCTGGCGGGTGGTCTTGCGCGCGTACCCGTCGTAGCCCTTGTACATGTCGGCCATCTGCTGCCACAGGCGCTCGCGGTCCTCGCCAGCGGTTTCGACGGCGGTGACCAGGTACGTCTGCCGGCCGATCTGTAAGGCGTCCGGCTGCGAGCGCAGATTGAGCCACCAGGCGGGGTGCCTGGCGCTGCCGCCGTTGGACGCGATGATCACCCATCGGTCGCCGTCGGTCTGGTACATCAACGGTACGGTCCACGACCGCCCCGACTTGCGCCCGGTCGTGGTCAGCAACAGCACCGGTGCGCCGAACATCTTGCCGCCGAGCTTCCCGCCGCTGCGCCGGTACAGCCACACGGCCGTACGCAGAAACCCTCGCATGAGCGCTCTACCGAATCCGCCAGACCGTTTCGCCATGGTCACTATCTACCAGGCCAGGGGGTCGGTGGACAGCCGGCTTAGGTCGCCAGATGCGCGCTCATAGCCGCGATGGGTGCTCGGTTCCGGTCAGGTGGCTTCGGGGTCGAGGCCGTTGGCTGCTCGTCCGCCGTCAACGGCAAGGACGACGCCGTTGACGAATCCGGCGGCGGGAGACAACAAGAAGGCGACGGCGTTTGCCACCTCGCTCGGGTCGCCCACTCTGCCCAGCGGATGCAGTGCGGCCATCTGGACGTCCACTTCGGGGTGCTGGGCACGGTACTGCTCGAACCGGTCGGTGGCGATGGAGCCCAGCGCGACGGCGTTGGTGCGAATGCCGGCCGGCCCGTGATCCACGGCCACGGCGCGGGTCAAGCCCTCGACCGCCGCCTTCGCGGTCGCGTAGGGCAGTGCTCCGCGGACAGGGCGCTGCGCCTGGTGGGAGGAGACGTTGACGATGGCGCCGTCGCGCTCGTGCGCCAAGAAGTGGTTGACCGCGGTGTGGCAGCCGGTGAGGGCCAGGGCCAGGTTCGCGGTGACGAGGTCCAGGATCTGGGCGGCCGAGGCGTCGCCGAGACCGGCGTCGCGGAAGATCGCGGCGTTGTTGACCCAGCCGAGCAGCGGGCCCGTGGCCTCGGCGGTCGCGGCCGCTCGCTGGGCCGTCTCAGGATCGCGGGCGTCGCCGGTGACCAGCACGATGCGTTCGTGCTGCCAGGCAAGTTGACCGGTGACATCCAGCACGACGACCTGACCGTCGCGAGCCAGGCGTTCGGTGATGGCCCGACCGACGCCTCGAGCGCCCCCGGTGACCACGAACGACGGTCGAGTCGGCATGGCGGCGTGACCTCCTGCTCGCGCTCCAGTTCCGGAGGATGTCTCCGCCCTGCAGCGATACCAGATCTTCGTCGTGGTCGACAACGAGAGAGCCGTAGGCGTGCTTGGCACTCTCGTGCGAGACAGCGACCTCGACCGGACCTGCCCCGCACCGGCCACTACCGCGTCGGAACCGATCTTCGGCTCTCCTACACCTCCAGGGCCGCCCGCACCGAAATCGCGGAGTTCCTAACGGCCCCGCGTCAAGTCTCGGCCAACCAAGGTCACGTACGCGGATCTGCCGCTGTCCGCCCGGGTAGCAGTCCCTTGTGGCGTCACAGCCTAGGCGACGATGAACGAACACGCTCCAGACATGACGTTTCCCTTGCGCCGGAAGCGGCCATACTGACCGTGCTGGCCCGGGGCCTGACCACGAAGGAGGTGTTCGCTTTGCCGTTCGGTCGGCTCCACCATCTGATCGTCGACTGCTCGGATCCGATGGCCGAGGCGCGGTTCTGGAGCGCGGTCCTCGGCGACCCGATCACCTACGCGGACGAGGACTTCGTCGTCGTGTCGGCCAGCACGGCGGCGTCCGGGCTGGCGTTTCAGCGCGCCGCCGACCTGACGCCGCCTACGTGGCCGGAGCCGGCAGTGCCGCAGCAGATGCACCTCGACGTGATGGTTGACGACCAGGCTGCGGCGGGGGAGGCAGTGCTCGCGCTGGGCGCGCGGCGGTTGCCCGGCGATCACGTGTACGCCGATCCGGCTGGCCACCCATTCTGCCTGATCAGACGCCCTACCTGGGCACCGCCCGTGAACTGAGCTCAGCCCTGGCTCGTGCTCAGGACCGGCGCGGCTCACTTCGGCAGCCACCTGATCGTCCGGCCGACCGGCAGCTGCCAGGCCGGCCAGTCTCGGAACCCACGGCTTGATCCGGTGCGCACATCTGCCGCCCTGCGTGCGCGCTGGCTCGTCACAGTCGGTGATGGGCGCTCCGCACTGATCTTCCGCTGAGTGTGCGGGGAACTGCCGATGAGCGCTTGTCAAAGTGACAGAATTCAACCCCGCTGACTGGCGCCCACCGGGCAGTCCGCGGTCCGCGTCGCACGGGAGCCAGGGGCTGTGCAACCAGGCCTCAGGGGCTGCGGTCATGTGTGGGACGGACTCTGCGGGCGGAGGTCGCGAGCCGGTCGGCGAGCGCGATGACGAGGCCGCGGAGTTCATCCGGCCGCTCGATGACGAACGGCCGGTCGAGCGACGCGAGCACCGGAGGCAGCCAGTCAAGCCGCTCCGCCCGCAGTTCGACGCGCAGCCAGCCCTCGGCCTTGGGATCTGCGTCTGCCGGGGACGGGGACTCCTCCACACTCGCGACGCTGGCGGGAAGTCGGGCGCGGATCTGCTCCACCGTCGCCTGGATCCGCAGGGTCACTTCATGCCGGTACGGGGCCTTGGCGAGCGCTGAGAGAACGCGCTGCGCCGGATCGAGTCCGGCGGCTGGCTCGAACGAGCCGGGCAGGGTCCTCGCGTCTGTGATGCGATCAAGCCGGAATGTCCGTTCCTCGCCGATCTCGGGGTCCGCACCTGTGACGTACCACCGGCCCGAATGGGCGACGAGCCCGTACGGGTGCAGCGTGCGCTTACTGCGCCGGCCGTCGGCGGCGGTGTATCTGATCGAGATCGGCCGGCGATAGCGCACCGCATCGGCGATAGCGAGCAGGACCACGGTCTGCGGGGCGGCGAATTCGCCGAGCGGAGCCGTGAAGGCGAGGGCCTCGAGCACGGTACCAAGTCTGCGAGCGAGGCGCTCGGGCAGTACGCGGCGGATCTTGGCCTCTGCCGTCTCACTCGCCGTGCCGGCCGTCGTCATCAACCCTGTTCGGCGACCGGCGACCAGACCGAGCAGCACGGCGAGGGCTTCGTCGTCGCTGAGCATGAGCGGCGGCATGCGGTACCCGGGAGCGAGTCGGTACCCGCCGTAGCGACCGCGCACCGACTCGACGGGCACGTCGAGGTCGATCAGGTGGCCTACGTACCGCCGCACGGTGCGCCCGTCGACGCCGAGCCGGTCGGCGAGTTCGGCCACCGTCCGGGTGCCGCCTGACTGCAGGAGTTCCAGCAGGGTAAGAACCTGGACAGTAGGTCGAGCCACTGACCAAACTTAGCGTGAATACTGGACCGATTCTGTCCAGTATTAGTCCTAGCGTGGCATCTCGAACGGATCCACCGATCAAGGAGATCTACATGAACCTCGTCTCGATCCGCATCATCACGGGCGACATCGCGCGCCTCGTCGACTTCTACGAGCGGGCCACGGGAGTGCGGGCGGACTGGGCCACCGAGGACTTCGCTGAGCTGCGGACCGCCTCCGGCACCCTCGCGATCGGCAGCACCCGCACCGTCCCGCTGTTCGCGCCTGGCTCCGCCCATCCGGCCGACAACCGCACTGTGATCAACGAGTTCCTCGTCGACGACGTGGACAGCGTGTATCAGAACCTGGCCAGCTTCGTTGAGGACTTCGTCAACGAGCCCACCACGATGCCCTGGGGCAACCGGTCGCTGCTGTTCCGTGACCCCGACGGCAACCTTGTCAACTTTTTCACCCCTGTCACCGCGGCCGCCATCGAGAAATTCGCTCGCTGACGACAGCGCAGCCGCCCGGCAGTGCGCCTCCGGGCGGGAACCACCGTCGGCGATACCCCAGCACACGGAGTCCCAGCCGCAGTACTGCGACCGCAACTCCGAACTCAGCCGGGTCTGGAGGGCCTTCACCGTCACTCCGGCCGGCAAGGCCGTCGCGCGAACATACGGATCTGCCGCCAACCGCGCGCTACGGCCTGTTACAGCAAGCGGATCGCCTCGGCGGCGGGTCGTGCCGATGCGCGAAAGACGGTCATCCTCGATGACGACGTTCGTAGGCGCGGATAACTCGAAGCGTGGGATCCGCGCTCTCTGCCGTGCGCAGCCGATCGGTCAGAAGGAAATCGGGCAAGGTGAACCCGGCCGCATGCTCGTGCTCGGACAGCACGAACGTTCCGCCCTGCCTCTCAGAGCCTGGTAAATAAGGGTTTCAGGTGTTTTGGTGGCGGGCGAGGCGGCGGGTCATGACGATGATCATGGCCCATTGGACCATCGCGGCGTGGTGGTCGGGTAGCCGTT